>NZ_LFZV01000001.1:2860351-3067252 GCF_001183965.1 Bacillus sp. FJAT-27916 | reverse complement strand
AGGTCGGTATGAAACCTTGCGTCATCAACTTGATTGAACCGCCGTATACGGGACCGTACGTACGGTGGTCTGAGAGGTCGGGGGTTAGTCGCCCCCTCCTACTCGATTTGAATGCTGTTTTCCAGGGAATCAAGCAGATCTTGCATTTGATGAAGCTGCGCTTGTTCAGCAATGGTGGAATTGGCAAAAGCTGAGGAAAGTTCATTCCTTGCCTTTGCAATCAATTCCGGCTGGCTTCCATTGCTGTTATAGGCTAGTTCAACGGCTTTCTTTGCACGACCAAATAATTCATTCCGCATAATTAAAGCCCCGCAAAGGTATTCTGATTTTTGGATTCAGCTTCTGCCATCGTTAAACGATACGGAAACTTCTCGCTATGCTTAGCGACGGCATCCTTCCCTTGCTGGACAAAGCGTTTGGATTTATTTCTTTTTCCCATGAGAAATACCTCCTGCATTCAATGTTTGACAGAGGACAATTCCTCCGTCCTTTACTATCATGTCCAGGAAGAATTTTTGTTAGTCATGCACTTTTAATATTGAATTTATCTTCAAGGAATACAGCAATTCCGTCTTCCTCATTCGTTAAGGTAATATGGTTAGCGACTGATTTCAATTGTTCAATCCCATTGCCCATAGCCACACCAGTTCCTACATAATCAATCATTTCCAGGTCATTATCTTCATCGCCAAAAGCAATGATGCGTTGCTTTGGAATGCCTAAATCCTTGGCTACCTTGTCGATGCCGACAGCTTTACTTAATCCGTTCCTGACAATCTCAATGACATGCCATGGATCAGCCCAGCGTCTGTGGTCAATGACTTCTGCGTGAACATCAGATAGATGCTTGCGGATTTGTTTGACATCCTCCTCCTCTGTGTGTATTAGCATGGATGTTGGCGAATCCTGCAGGAAGCGGCGGAGGTCACCAGTTGTGACGCTTGGATTGCCCATCTTGAAGACATCAAGTAATTTCTCGTCATGATAATGGAAATAAACATCGTCCTTCACTTCAGCTATAATATTGAAGTAACGGTAGTGATCCAATGCTTCAACAATGTCCTTTGCTACCTTAATATCCAGTGGCGTATGGTGCATTCCCCATGACTTGGATAGGGGATGGTGGACAAATGCCCCGTTAAAGTTCACGATAGGAGTCGTCATGCCAACCTCGCGGTAGTATGGTTCACTTGAGCGGAACGGTCTTCCGGTTGCAATCATGACTTCATGGCCGTTGTTCTTTAAGGTTTGGAGCACGTTTTTGGTTCTTGGTGAAATCGTTTTATCATCTTTTAAGAGTGTGCCGTCTAAATCCAGCACAATTAAATGTTTTTCTGACATATGGCTCTCCTTTGAATCATCTGAATTTTTAAGGGTATATCATTACCATCATGTGTAATATCTTATATAATCATATCAAGTATAGCCGAATAATGGTATTTATTGATTTGTAAAATATATGTAAAGAGGTGGAGAAGCACAATGATTCAAATAGAGAAAGTAACGGTAGAAGATGTTCCAATGCTGATCATCGGCAAGCAGGATTTGAAGAATATCCCGCTGCCAGGGTTTATTTTTCTGCATGGATTCATGAGCGCGAAAGAGCATAATCTTCATTATGCTTATCTCCTTGCTGAGCGTGGGTTCAGAGTGTTTCTTCCAGATGCGATTATGCATGGGGAAAGAGGGGGAGACTATTCAGAAGAGGTGATGTCTAAATCTTTCTGGAAGATTATTCTATCGTCTATTAAAGAATTACCGAAAATTAAGCACTATATAACGGAGTATGGTTATGTGATTCATGATCGAATTGCGCTTGGAGGAACATCTATGGGGGCAATCACAACCTTTGGGGCTCTTACACAATATGAGTGGATTAAGGCAGCTGTCAGCATGATGGGGACTCCTGCTTACCAAGATTTTACCCATGGGATGCTGAAACAAGGGCTAGAAGGAATCAGCGAGGCGGAGGTTAAGGAAACCTTGGATGCTTTAACCAAATATGATTTATCCTTGCAGCCTGAAAAGCTGAATGGAAGACCGTTATTTATTTGGCACGGCGAGAAGGACCCGGTTGTCCCGATAGCTGGCATACGCACCTTCCTCGAAAGTCAGGCTCGGCATTTTAAGGATGAGCAGGTTACATATGTGACAGATGAGCAAGCAGGCCATGCGGTTACAAGAAAAGGCTTGCTTGAGGCTGTAAACTGGATTGAAGAAAAGGTCATATAAGGTTCAAAAAATAGCCACTGAACATGAATTTTGGTAGGATTAGGACAAAGAGGTGCAAGGAAAGGAGCTAAAATTAATGGATCAAGATATGAAAGATAGCATTATGGGTGCTTTAGAGGATGTATTAGACCCTGAATTGGGAATTGATATAGTAAATCTTGGACTTGTGTATGATGTTGATATGGATGAGGAAGGCAATACGACTGTCACGATGACTTTGACGGCGATGGGCTGTCCGCTTGCTGGCACAATTGTCGATCAAGTGAAATATGCATTGAAGGATCTTCCTGAAGTGAAGGACGTGGATGTGAATATTGTATGGACTCCCGCCTGGACTAAGGACCGGATGTCCCGTTATGCGAAAATTGCTCTTGGCATTCAGTAAGAGCATATCCCTTATAAAATGATTTTCACCTTTTTGGGAATGATAGTATATAAAGAGTTTGTCTCTTTGAATATTGTCCAGCCAGGGAGGAAAAATCATGAACAATTATCAAATTGCAAAGCTAAATGATCATCAAGTGCAGAAATTGAATGAATATCAAAAGCAATTCAGCGAGGAACTGGGAAAGGATATTATCCTGATTGCTCATAATGATGACCATAATGAAAAGTAACTGTCCAGAGAGCCGGTGGGATGACCATCCGGCTCTTTTTAATGATACGAAATGGAATGGACTTAACGGATTCCCTCTGGCATAAAGGATAGGAAGAGGATTAGTCACATTAGAAAAAGGGTATGTATCATAAATTAAGGGATTCAAATATATGACTCTATTGGTAATTGTTATACATAATTAAGGTATAAGGTAGGATGTAGGAGAGCTCGCAATGAATAGGGGGGAGACAAATGAATAATGAACAAATAACAGATATGCTTGACAGACCTCTCAGGGACTTAAGGATTTCGGTCATTGACCGATGCAATTTGAGGTGCCAATACTGCATGCCTGCTGATCAGGAGTATACCTTCCTTCCAAAGGGAGAGCTCTTAACATTTGAAGAAATAGAACGAACAGCCTCTGTTTTTGCTGAGCTCGGGGTAAAGAAGATTCGCTTGACTGGAGGAGAGCCGCTTCTTAGAAGAGATTTACCTGTACTGGTAAATATGCTGTCCAGTATCAAAGGGATAGAGGATATTGCTTTGACGACGAATGGAATCCTGCTTCCAAAGCAGGCGAAAGCCCTTAAGGAAGCGGGGGTTAACAGGGTCAATATTAGTTTGGACAGTATAAATGAATCTTTATTTAAGCTGATAAATGGAAGAGGAATAGGGACAAAACCTGTTGTAGATGGGATTCGGGCTGCTAAGGAGGCCGGCTTTGAGACGAAGGTGAACATGGTTGTCAAAAAAGGAATGAATGATGACCAGATTATCCCGATGGCAGAATTTTGCAGAGAAGAGGGTGTGCAGCTTCGTTACATAGAATTCATGGATGTCGGCACGACTAATGACTGGAAGATGGATGAGGTTATTACGAAGAAGGATATCTTTGTCCTATTGAATGAGCGGTTTGAACTTGAGCCGCTAGACCCGGATTACTTTGGTGAAGTAGCGAAGAAATACCGTTATAAGGATACGAATACCCTAGTTGGATTTATTACCTCCGTTTCAGAATCATTCTGCGGCAGTTGCACGAGGGCAAGATTATCAGCAAATGGTCATGTATATACATGCTTATTCAGTGAGGCTGGCCATGATATAAGAGACCTGCTGCGCAGTTCGAGTGAGAATGAACTTTTACGCGAACGAATTGTATCGATTTGGAACCATCGTCATGACCGTTATTCTGACCAGAGAACCGAAGCTGCATCTAAGCTGCGAAAGAAAATTGAAATGTCCTATATTGGCGGATGAAAAAAAGCACCCATTTTCCTGGGTGCTCATCTTCATGTGAGGCTTGCTAGTTTCTTCGTCAGCTGTTTGCTCCAGGAGGCTGATAATGCCTCCTCGTTTAAAAGCCGCTTAATTTGTTCAGAAGGGGTATCATCTCCATACATAATGGTGTTTGCTGAAGCAACAGTAATCCCGCCTTTGCCCCTTTCTTTAAGAATGGCGCTGTCACCTGCTTGAAGGCTGCCTTCTTTCAATACGCGGAAATAATAACCGGAATAGCCTGTCTGCCTAATCCACACAGGCAGCTGAACGAGATTGTGCCTTGCAGCGATTTTATAGCAAGGTTCCCGCGGCTGGGATACTTGCAGAATGCATTCCCCGATAGAGAGAATATCACCAATCATGATTGAATCCTCTCTGAGACCGCTGACTGTTAAATTTTCTCCAAAGGAGCCAAAAGGGAAGGCTTGGCCAATCTTTTCGGTAAAAAATGCATAGTTTTCCGCTGCATATGCACAAACGGCTTTATCTGGGCCGCCATGATGCTTCGTATCGGCTTGAATGTCGCCATCTAGGTTCGTGAGGGTGACATAAATCGGTTCTGTGACTGCCTCTTTAAAGATGGCTGATTGTACGATCTTGCTGCGGTAGGGCAATGGTTTGGGCGTACCAATGCGCACGCTTTCGATATGGCCTTCTAGCATGATGAATCCCGCCTTTCATGTATAAGATTGATTATAGCAGGATATTGTAAATTTCAAAATATTGGTTGATAGATAGAATGAAAATGAGGTGGAAAGAAAGATGGAGATGAGGAAACCGATACCGGTAGGGGAAGCTGTTCAAAGAGTTATGGAGCATGCGCTGATTGGACAGGATGAATTACTGCCTATACATACTTGCTTTAATGAAACACTCGCACAAGATATAACCGCAACTCATGATGTACCTTATTTTGATCGCTCTCCATATGACGGGTTTGCTATACGTTCGAGGGATACACTTCATGCATCAAGGGATTTCCCGGTTGAATTTGAAGTGATCGAAGAGATTGGTGCTGGTATGGTTGCGACAAGAAAGCTTGAGGATAACCAAGCTGTCAGAATCATGACAGGCGCTCAAATGCCGGCAGAGGCAGACGCTGTTATCATGCTTGAGCTCGTTCGTGAAATAAAACGGGACGGCAGGAACTTCATCCAGATCAAGCGTAAGGTGAAAGAGGGAGAGAATGTATCGTTTAAGGGGGAGGATGCGAGGAAGGGAGAGTTGCTCGTAAAGAAGGGAACAAAGTTGAACCCGGGAATTAAGGCGGTTTTAGCGACATTTGGCTATACGAAGGTCCCCGTGGCGAAGAAGCCTGTTATCGGTCTTTTTGCAACGGGAACGGAGCTGCTTGATGTGGGTGAGGAACTGCAGCCAGGAAAGATACGAAACAGCAATTCCTATATGCTGGCTGACCAGATTAAGAGAGCTGGAGGGGATGTGAAATTTTTCGGTATCTTGCCTGACGATCTTGAAGGGAGCTATTCGGCTATAAGTGATGCTTTGGATAAAGTGGATCTGCTGATTACGACTGGCGGGGTTTCGGTTGGTGATTATGATTATATGCCCGATATTTATCATCGCCTTGGGGCGCGTGTTCTGTTTAATAAGGTTGCCATGAGGCCGGGCAGCGTGACAACTGTTGCAGCCATGGGAGGGAAAATCCTCTTCGGCTTATCCGGGAATCCCTCAGCAAGCTATGTTGGTTTTGAATTATTTGTCAGGCCAATCATCCGCACAATGCTCCACTCACCAAATCCCCACCTTAAGAGAGTGAGCGCTGTACTCGGTGAGGATTTCACAAAGGCAAACCCCTTTACCCGCTTTGTCAGGAGTCGTACTTATTACGAGGATGGCCGGCTTTGTGTCGTTCCGAGTGGAAAGGATAAGTCCAATATGGTGATGAGCTTAGTTACTGCCAATTCTTTTGCCATTCTCCCCGGCGGGACAAGAGGGTATCAAAAGGGGGAAGAGGTGGATATTCTCTTGCTTGAGGATGAAGAAGGGAGTGCATGGCCTTGGTAGCACCTGTTTGGCAAGTGGTCGGCTATCAAAATAGCGGTAAAACGACATTTATTCTTTCAATGATTGCTTATTTAAAAGAAAAAGGAATAGAGACAGCCGTGCTTAAGCATCATGGCCATGGTGGTAAGCCTGATTCAACTGCATGGAAGGATTCCGATAAGCACTTCCATGCAGGAGCGGCAGCAGCACTAGTGGAAGGAGAAGGATTCATCCATCTGCAAGGTCGGATGGATGAGGAATCCTTTTTGCATAAAAATCTAGCCTTATTAATGGTCTTTAATCCGGAAATTATTATCTTAGAGGGATATAAGAAGGCACCGTACCCTAAGATTGTGCTGATTCGTGAGGAAGAGGGTCTGTCTTTATTAGAGGAATTAACGAATTGTCAGGCAGTACTTCTTTGGCCTGAAGTAAACAAGAACCATGAATGGATTCCCTTTGACGTGGCAGTCTTTTCATTAGAGGAGAATATGCAGATCTTCGAATGGTTGATGGGAAAAATGAAATTAAATCACGAAAGGATATGAGCGTTACCGCCCGAAAGAACTGGGCGGTGCGCTTTTTTATTTATGTTCCTGATGATTTATTTTTAGGAGATACATAGGGATGGAAAAGGGAATAAATGTATAAAATGATATTTCGCAGTTTGTTAGAAAGGATAAACGAATTGCGTGTATGAATCTGATTGTTTGGAATATGAATTGTTCAAAAAATCTTAGGGGGATTATTCTGTTTAAAATATTATAAAAATACATTTGATTTTATAATTATACATAACTATAATAAATAGATATTACTGAATTTTAAAAAATTGTTAAGAGGTGGAATATAAATGAATGTCTCTGTTGTTGGTGCGACTGGCTATAGCGGAATGGAATTGATTCGGCTTTTGGCAAATCATCCTTCCTTTTCTTTATCAGGTGTATATTCCTCTTCGACAGCCGGTTCAAGGCTAGACTCAGAGAACAAGCAATTGCACGGCTTAACACAGCTAATAATGAAGGTGTACGATGCCGATGAGATTGCAAATACAAGCGATCTCGTATTCTTGGCTTTGCCAAGCGGAATTGCAAAGAAATTGGTACCTGGATTATATGAGAAAAATCTGAAGATCATTGACTTGTCGGGGGATTTAAGACTAAAGGGACAAGGTGAATATGAGAAATGGTATAAACAGCCGGCTGCTAAAGCGGAATATGTGCAGGAAGCTGTTTATGGATTGTCAGAGTGGAACCGACAGGAAATCGCAAATGCCAGGCTGATCGCTAATCCAGGCTGCTATTCAACCGCTTCCCTTCTAGCACTTGCACCCCTGGCAGCCAATGGATTGATTGAATCGAGCGACATCATTATCGATGCTAAGTCAGGTATATCAGGGGCAGGGAAAAAGAGTACGGATACGACTCATTATGCTCAGACAAATGAGAACCTATCGATATATAAAGTCCATAAACATCAGCATATCCCAGAAATTGAACAGCAACTGAGGCATTGGGATGCTTCCCTTGAACCGGTCATGTTTACGACTCATCTTGTCCCGATGACAAGAGGAATCATGGCAACCATACATGCAAAGGTAAAAAAGGGTGTGACAGCAAGCAAAATTGAAAGGACTCTAGTGGATCACTATGGAGACGAACCTTTCATTCGGCTGAGAGGGGATAATCAATTCCCATCAACCAAGGAAGTGTATGGCACGAACTACTGTGATATCGGCTTTCGAATGGATGAAAGGACTGGCAGAGTCACACTTGTATCTGTGATTGACAATCTTGTTAAAGGGGCTGCGGGTCAAGCGGTCCATAATGCAAATATCATGATGGGACTTGAGGAGACTGAGGGTCTGCGCTTAGTTCCAGTGTTCCCGTAAAGAGAATGATGGAGAGGAAGGTATGTATGAATGCAGAGGTGAAGGAGTTAATGAAAGCAATCGACGGCGGTATCTTGGCACCGAAGGGATTTTGGGCAGAAGGAATTCATGCTGGGCTTCGCTATTCACACAATGATTTAGGAATTCTTTATTCAGAGAGGCCGGCACAGGCAGCAGCGGTATATACATTGAACTCTTATCAGGCAGCGCCAATCCATGTTACGAAGGAGAGCATTGCAAAAAACGGTACCCTGCAAGCATTGGTTGTGAACAGTGCCTGTGCAAATGCATGTACTGGAGAACGCGGATTAAAGGACGCCGAAACGATGCGGGCAGCAGTTGCTGATAAGTTCGGCTTAACCCCCTATGATGTAGCTGTCGCATCAACGGGAGTGATTGGTCAATTCCTCGAGATTGAGAAGATTACAGCCGGTATTAAAGAGATTGAACTCACAAAGGAATCGTCCGGCGGGGAAGGTTTTGAAAAGGCAATCTTGACGACAGATACTTGTACGAAAAAGTGTGCGTTTGAAGCCGTTATCGATGGAGTGACTGTTTCCATGGGAGGGGCGGCTAAAGGCTCTGGTATGATTCATCCCAATATGGCAACAATGCTTGGGTTTGTGACCACGGATGCTAAGGTTGAGCAGAAATCACTTGAACGTGCGTTAAGGAAGGTGACCGATATCTCCTTTAACCAGATTACCGTTGACGGAGATACCTCCACAAATGACATGGTTCTAGTTATGGCTAACGGTGCCGCCGGAAATGAGCTGTTGAATGAAAACCATCCTGATTGGCTTATCTTTATGACCTTGCTGAAGGAGACATGTGAATGTCTCGCAAAGAAAATAGCTCGTGATGGAGAGGGTGCGACGAAATTAGTGGAGGTTCATGTGACTGGTGCAGAAACTGACCTAGAAGCAAAGACCATCGCCAAGACAGTGATTGCTTCTAATCTCGTTAAGACGGCCGTTTATGGTGCAGATGCAAACTGGGGAAGGATTGTTGGTGCAATGGGACGCAGCAATATCCCGTTTAATCAGGAAAGGGTTAGTATTTCCTTTGGTCCTGTTGAAGTCTTTCATCACGGTACTCCGGTCATTTTTGATGAGGAAAAGGCGCGTGATTATTTGCTTGGAGATGAAGTGCAGATTCTCATCCAATTGGCGGATGGACTTGGTGCAGGCAAGGCATGGGGCTGCGACTTGACCTATGATTATGTCAAAATCAATGCCAGCTATCGAACGTAGGGGAGACGGGCAGATGAAAACCATAGTAATTAAATGCGGCGGCAGCATCATTGGCCGCTTATCAGATCAATTCTTTGACAGTTTGGCTGAATTGCGAAGTGAAGGATATTCATTCGTGTTTGTTCACGGCGGAGGACCAGACATTAATGAGATGTTGGATAGGTTTGAAGTTCCTGTTCAATTTGAGAATGGTCTCAGGAAGACAACGAAGGAGACGCTGGAAATTGCCGAGCTGGTTCTAGCCGGCAAAACGAACCGGCAGTTAGTGCATATGCTTCAATCTCATGGTTTTAAAGCGGTTGGCTTAAATGGTTCGGATGGTGCGATTCTGGAGGCAGAGCATATTGATCAAGCGGCACTTGGAGAAGTTGGAAAAATCCGAAAAGTCGATACCACCCTGCTTGATGTTCTTTTGGCTAAAGAGGTGTATCCAGTTCTGACACCGATTTCCCTTAATCAAGACGGGGGGAAACTGAATGTAAATGCGGATACTGCTGCAGGAGCTGTTGCTGCGGCGCTCCATGCAGAGCTGTGTATATTTATTACAGATGTAGCCGGGATAAGAAATGGTCCCAGCACGATTGACCATATAACGGAGGCGGAGATTCATCAATTAATTGATACAGGCACGATTTATGGGGGCATGATTCCCAAGGTGAACGCCGCCATACAGGCGAAGCAAGAAGGAGCCTCAACCATTCTCATAACGAGTGGAGTATCCCGTTTCTTTTCGAATAAAGAGTGGAAGGGTACGTTTCTTGGGGCCTAAAGAAAGGGTGGAAAGCATTGTCATCATTACTTCCGGTATATAAAAAATGGGGAATTACCCCGGTTAAGGCCAAAGGGACTTGGCTTTCAGCAGAGGATGGAAAGGACTATCTGGATTTCACCTCGGGTATTGGAGTAGTCAATCTCGGTCATGGTCATGAGGAGGTCATGATGGAGGTTCAAGCACAGCTAGCGCGCTTTTGGCATACCTCCAATCTATTTCAGCTTCCTATTCAAGAGGAAACTGCGTCCCTATTGGCTCAGTTGAGCGGACTTGACAAGGTATTCTTCTGCAACAGTGGTACAGAAGCAAATGAGGCAGCACTGAAGCTTGCTAGAAGAGCAACAGGGAAAACAACTATAATCACGTGCAGCCAATCCTTTCATGGAAGAACATTTGGAGCGATGGCAGCGACTGGACAGAGTTCCATTCATAGTGGGTTTGGCCCCGTGCTAGAAGGGTTCAGCTATCTTCCATTTAATGATTTGGAGGCTTTCGAACAGGAGATAGATGAAGAAACAGCTGCAGTCATGGTAGAGGTAATTCAGGGAGAAGGCGGTGTTATTCCTGGAACAGAAGTATTTCTGTCAGGGTTGACCGAAATTTGCCAAAAGAACAATGCCCTCTTGATCATTGATGAGGTGCAAACGGGGAATGGACGGACCGGTTATCCATTTGCTTATTTGAAATATCCGAATGTGAAGCCTGATATCATCACGACGGCAAAGGGTCTTGGCAATGGACTGCCAATTGGCGCTGTTATCGCAAAGGCTGAACTAGAGGAGGCATTCTCACCGGGAGTTCATGGTTCAACCTTCGGGGGTAACCCCATATCTCTTGCTGCGAGCAAGGCTGTTCTCACAAAAATGAACGATGAAACCTTCCTGCAAGAGGTGAGAGAGAAATCAGCCTGGTTTATGGATAAATTGAAGGAGCTCGCTGAGCGTTCGCCGGCAATTAAAGAGGTTCGGGGAGAAGGCTTTATGATTGGTCTTGAGATGTATCATGAATCTGCTCCCTATATAATGAGCCTGCAGGAACAGCAATTATTAGTACTGACTGCTGGAGCAAATGTTGTGAGGCTGCTTCCGCCTTTGACCGTGACTAGGGAAGAATTATCAATCGCTTTAGAGAAAATAGAAGAAGTATGCGGGCTTAAAGTCTCTAACTAGAAATTCATGAATGGAAGCATAATTGGGAGAGGGGAAATGCAGGTTGAGAATTATGTATGGAATCAAACCAATCGTAAATCAGAAGGATTTTTTGGAAATGGGAGAGCTGACATGTGAACAGCTAGCAGACCTGCTGGACCTTGCGGAGGAATTGAAGGCCCGCATGCAGGCTGGATATTCCGATCTTCCTCTTAAAGGGAAGATACTCGGCATGATTTTTGAGAAGAACTCTACAAGAACACGGGTTTCTTTTGAAACCGGCATGCTTCAGCTTGGCGGAAGCGCTATTTTCTTAAGTGGTCATGATACACAGCTCGGACGGGGAGAGCCGATAAGTGATACTGCTCAAGTGTTATCAGAGTATGTAGATGGATTAATGATTCGAACACATGAACATGAGCGGGCCCAAGCTTTAGCTGAATTTGCAACTGTCCCTGTTATTAATGGATTGACCGATTTGGAGCATCCATGCCAAGCATTGGCAGATTTATTGACAATTAAGGAAATGAAGGGTGTGCTTTCCGGGGTAAAACTGGCTTATATTGGTGACGGGAATAATGTAGCGAACTCCTTGCTGGTTGCTGGTGCACTGGCCGGTATGCATATTGTCTGTGCGACTCCGCCTGGTTATGAGCCAGACGAGGAAGTGGTAGATAAGGCAAAAAGAGCGGCGAAAGGTACGGGAGCGAAAGTAGAGGTTATGCAAGACCCATATGAAGCTGCTCAAAATGCAGACGTGATTTATTGTGATGTCTGGACGAGCATGGGGCAGGAATTAGAAAATGAAAAAAGGCTGAAGGATTTCGCAGCCTACCAAGTCAATGAAGAGCTGACTGCTTGTGCGAAAGAGGATTATCTGTTTATGCATTGCCTGCCGGCCCATCGTGGTGAAGAGGTAACAGCCGCTATCATTGATTCAGGGCATTCTGTAGTTATGAAGCAGGCTGGCAACCGTCTGCATGCACAAAAAGCCTTGCTTGTTGATTTAATGGCAACGCCAAGGCAGGCATGAATAAATGGAAAATGGGGATTCTAGAAGAGAAAAGGAGGGATTTTCTTGGGACAGAATCGTCATTTTAAGCATGGACAGAAGGCGCCGAATAACGGTGAGTATATTGAGATCGGAGAAACAGGAAGCAATATTGTTAATCCGAAGAAAATTCGATTGAAGGCCGGAGATGCGTTTCCGGAGAACTCGAATCATAATAGACATTGGACATATGTCAGAAAGCCGTAAGGAAATGATATTACGGTAAGCAAAAAGGACAACCGAAGGGCTGTCCTTTTTGCTTATTGCGTTCATCCATTAATGATGCTCTTGTACAGGTTCATTTGGAATGATCGCCGCAACGATAAGAATCAAAACAGTGATGACGACAGCGAGAATAGATGCAGTGCTAAATACATATTCTCCACCTTCGACCATAGAGCTCGTTACGTACATGACCATATGTGTTAATGCAAATGTCCAGATAAATGTAAAAAGATATTTCAACTTGTTCACCCCGTTCATCTACAATCATTAATTATTCTATCATAGATCAAATAAGCTGGAAACTATTTCGTTAAGCTAATTTTTCCAAATATATATCCATTATCATTCCCCAAACACATGAAATTATGTATCCATCTACATAAGAGCAGGAAAGGGGGGAATGCCCGGACACCTTCCTGCACTTCTACATACATTATCAAAGTACCAATTAGTAAGGGGAAAATGATGATGAATCAAAAAACATTTCGATTTAATCATGAATGGACAACCATCTTTTACCCGGAACGGCCGAGCGGTTTTTCAATCCTGCTTGTAGGCGGGGAAAGACATTATATCCATGAAAAAACGAACTTTTGGATGGAGCATCCTGGTAAAAGACAAATGGTGGATCATCTTTTAGGGAAGGGGTACACCCTTTTTGCCACAAACCTCGGTGCCCATTGGGGAAAGGAAGGAGCCTCTGACACACTTGCTGAACTATATGCTCATTTCATCCGTCATGAAATTGTGAATGATAAAATTCATCTTCTGGCTGAAGGAACAGGTGCACTTCTTCTTGAAAGCCTCTGCGTGCTCCTTGATGGAAAGATACGCTCTATAGCGATGGTCGATCCGGAATTATCTTTGCTAAAGCGTTATGAAAAAGAAAAAGAAAATAAATTCTTTCATAAAAAATTTATGAAAGAAATAAGCCATGCATATAATATGGAAACCGCTGATGCGGCTAACTGGCTTAAAGGCAGGCATGACTGCCGAATTCCTGAAGAGATTCCTGTCCTGTTGATGCATGTGATAAATTCCTACGAAAAAAATCTAAAAGCACATTATCAGCATATCGCATCCACTCACCCGCATTTTGACATCAACTATATAACCCCTGAGAAGCGATACAGTATCCCATATCAAATGAATTCATTCTTTAAGAGGCATGAAAAACAATTATAAGAGAGCATAACCCCTGTTTCCCATGCATAATGTGTAGAAAACGGCAGGGGGTTTTACTATGCCAAGGAATATCGTTATGTCGCCATTTTCGTTTGTGGCCTTTGAGCTATGCTCGCAGCTGATGGAAGACGGTCAAGAAGTGATTGGTATTGAACCCTCTTTACCCTATTTAGATAAGGGGGTTAGAGAAGAAAAGGAATTATATATCGGCCGAAATGCCAATTTGCTCTTGTATTCAATAGAGGAATTTTCATTCAGTAAGGAAGAGGATTCTATTCTGTATGTATACCAAGAGGACATAAGCTTGCCTGATGTTGAGGAATTTTTGGAACTGAATAAGAAAAAGACCGGCAAGATTGTTTATATCACTGGTAATCACCAGCGGCCTCTCATAGATGTAATGAAGTGGTCTGAATCAAATGTTCAGATTCAGCTGCCAGATGTGTATGGACCATGGAGGGAGGAGGGTGTCTTTGAACAATGTCTTACGGGAGGCTCATTTCCTTTCGAAGAATATGAGAAGGCAGACCGGGGGGACCTCCTTTATATTGATGATGCGGTCATGAGTATTCTGGAGATTGCTGAATCGAAGAGCGGGAACTATCAGCTGAGGTCTGGTGTGGAAAATCATTGGTATGAGGTACTAAAGGAGCTTGGATACCATATTATCTATGACAGAGAACGGGAGATGCCGGGAAGGGCCTTCCCTTCCAATAAAGAAGAGGAGCAGGTTTATGTTGTGAATGCTCCCATAAAGCCGGAAAAGGGCGTAGAGATGCTGCGAAGGCATGTCAACCAAGTCAGGAAAAGGAGCCTATTTCGTCAGGGCTAACCATTGTATGCCAAATAAGAAAAATCCCCTTTCTCTTCTACATGAAAGGGGATTCAATTTGCTGAGGGGGCTGGGGGATGTCAAAAAGGAAGATAGATTACTTATCGATGGCCATGAAGCATTATCCGGAAATCAAGAAAAGAATGGCGGAGAGCAATCTCGATATTCACAAGAGAGATTTAATCCCCTTTATGGACATATTTACAAGTATCATGAATGATGCCTATGAAAAAGGCTTTAAGGATGGAAAGGCAGCCAGAAAATAAAGGCTATTTTGAAATAAACTTTGAAATAAAGGACGGAATTTTGCGCAAGACTGGTGATAGCTCAGATACGCTGTTGAGCAGGGTGTCTGAGTGCTCCATTAGTTTAACAATATCGATTTGCTGATTGGATGATTGGGATGGCTTCGCTGAGGCTGTCTCTTTTTTATTGGGACGAGGACCGAACATGAGACGGTCTAAGCCATCACCGTCTTCTTGCCTCTTCCTAGGGAATAGATCCATGAAATAACACCTCCATACGTTTAGTTGTCTACATTAGAATATGAATAATCTGTCCAAGTGGATATGACATTCACCTTATTCCAAAAAATTTCTTGCAAAGAGGAATGGCTTCTTTTAAAATTAGTACCAAGTCTTAATATCAATTAATAAAACATGAACATTAGGAGAGGTGCTATGATGAATGCTGGCATATTAGGAGTAGGGAGATTCCTGCCGGAAAAAGTGGTCACCAATTTTGATTTAGAAAAGACCGTAGACACTTCAGACGAATGGATTCGTACACGCACTGGCATTGAGGAAAGAAGAATCGCTGATGAGCGGATAGATACTTCTGACATGGCGTATGAAGCAGCTGTCCAAGCATTAAAGGATGCTGCTATTACAGCAGAGGAGATTGATTTGATTTTGGTTGCAACGGTTACCCCTGATAAGGCTTTTCCGTCAGTTGCTTGCATCATTCAGGATAAGCTGGGTGCAAGTAAGGCTGCGGCCATGGATATCAGTGCTGCCTGTGCCGGATTTACATATGGAATTGTTACTGCCTCACAATATATAAAGTCTGGTGATTACCGCCACATTCTTGTAGTTGGTGTAGAAAAACTATCAAAGATTACGGATTGGAATGACCGTAATACAGCTGTACTGTTTGGAGATGGAGCAGGTGCTGTCGTGATGGGGCCAGTCAGTGAAGACAGAGGAATTCTCTCGTTTGAGCTTGGTTCTGACGGTTCGGGCGGAAAGCATCTAGAGAAAGCGGATGAGTTCATTACAATGAACGGTCGGGAAGTATTTAAATTTGCGGTCAGACAAATGGGTGAGTCCTCTCTTAATGTATTGAAGAAAGCTGGTTTAACGAAGGAAGAGGTTGATTTCCTCATTCCTCATCAAGCGAATATTCGTATTATGGAAGCGTCTAGGCAGCGTTTAGAGCTTCCGGTTGAAAAGATGTCTAAAGTTGTTCATAAATATGGAAACACTTCATCAGCCTCGATTCCGATTGCATTATGTGAAGAAGTAGAAGCTGGGAGAATAAAAGACGGGGATTTAATTGTCCTGGTTGGATTTGGTGCCGGTCTCACTTGGGGTGCGGCCGCTATACGCTGGGGCAAATAAACGAATGATTGAGATCACATAGAAGGAGCGATTGTACATGGAGCTGAAACGAGTTGTTGTGACAGGCATGGGAGCTGTTTCTCCATTAGGAAATTCTGTCAAAGAGAATTGGGAGAAAGCTATTAATGGAGTATCTGGGATAGGGCCTTTGACAAGAGTGAATGCAGACGAATTTCCGGCAAAGGTTGCTGGAGAAGTAAAAGACTTCGAAATAACGGATTATGTGGACCGAAAGGAAGCAAGGAAGATGGACCGCTTTACTCACTATGCCATTGCGGCAGCCAAGATGGCAGTAGAGGACTCTAAGCTGGAGATTACACCGGAAAATGCCGAGCGAGTAGGCGTCTGGATTGGATCGGGAATTGGCGGAATGGAAACCTTTGAACAACAATATGATGTGTTCTTAAAAAGAGGCCATAGACGTGTAAGTCCGTTTTTTGTACCGATGCTGATCCCAGACATGGCGAGCGGCCAAGTCTCCATCATGCTTGGGGCTAAGGGAATTAACTCCTGTACAGTTACCGCTTGTGCTACAGGGACAAATTCAATCGGCGATGCCTTCAAAGCCATTCAGCGCGGGGATGCTGACGTCATAGTCACCGGTGGAGCGGAGGCACCGATTACGAGAATGGCCTTGGCGGGTTTCTGCGCCAATACAGCTCTTTCCACGAATCCAGACCCAGATTCAGCTAGCAGGCCATTTGATAAGAATCGAGATGGCTTTGTCATTGGAGAGGGAGCAGGCGTACTGGTGCTAGAGGAGCTATCCCATGCAATGAAGCGAAAGGCACCAATCTATGCGGAAATTGTTGGATATGGATCTACTGGTGATGCTCACCATATTACAGCTCCTGCACCTGAGGGAGAAGGCGGTGCGAGAGCAATGAAAATGGCTCTTGATGATGCCAAGCTTTCCTCTGACGCCATTGATTACATTAATGCACATGGAACGAGTACTGAATACAATGACTCTTTAGAAACAATGGCCATTAAATCTGTGTTTGGCGAGCATGCCTACCAGTTGGCTGTGAGCTCAACAAAATCTATGACCGGACATTTGCTTGGCGCTGCCGGCGGAGTAGAGGCCATTTTCTCGGTACTATCAATTGTCAATGATCTTATTCCTCCGACTATTCATTATCATGAAAAGGATCCAGTGTGTGATTTGGATTATGTCCCGAATGAAGCGAGAGAAAAGACCGTTCGCTGTGCGATGAGCAACTCCTTTGGCTTTGGCGGTCATAATGCAACGATTGTTTTTAAGAAATACGAATAAAAATATTATGTCACGATGAAATAAAAGGCAAGAGATGATTGCCCGAAGGTTGAAAGATGAATCCTTCTGGCTAGTCTCCTGCTTTTTTTATTGGATTGTGCCTATTCACCATTCCCAAAACATAGGGGTCTTCATATAATGCAGGAGCAAATGATTTGGGGAAGTGAACAAAGATGGGCATTATCAGGACAGACAAATGGCTTGATGAGTCTTTTGGAGATATGAGGAAGGTGGAAGACCATATATTAGAAACGGTTCATTCCCAGGAACAAGCATTGATTGAAACGTTAAAAAAGACGGGAATGTATCGTCCCAATAAAAGGACTAAGGTTATCTACGAACAGATGAAGGAAAGAGCTATATGGGATGAGGCAGAAGGATATTTCAAGAAGTATCAAAAGGAATGGAATGGACCGGATATTCCTATCTTCATTTTTCCTGTGGCAATGGAGGGCCTTAGACTTTTCAGGCCTGCTGAAAAAAGGAAGGCGGGACTCGCCTTTGTCGATAAACTGTTTCTCTTTGTCTCTGGGGATATTGAGAAGAAGGAGTTAGAAGCTTTATTTGTTCATGAATATCATCATGCTACACGCCTTTCTATACTGGATGAAAGAATGGAAAGCAATTTGGCAAGCTCGATTGTGATGGAAGGCTTGGCTGAATATGCAGTGAGTGAATATTGCGGTACGCCGTATTTGGCGCCTTGGACAAAAAGACATACAACTGACGAAGTCCGTAAAAGACTTAAATCGAATTATGTTCCCAACTTTGAGCTGGAGAGAAATGATCCACTGCATGACAGGCTGCTTTTCGGCGGCGGCGGTGTGCCGAAGATGGGGGGGTATGAAGCGGGATACAGGGTCGTGAAGGATTATGCAGAATATAAAGGGTTGAAGACAAAAGCGTTATTTACTCATTCAGCCAAGGATATCATCAGTCGTTGGCAGGAACTAGCCGGGGAACAGACGGATTAATCGGAATTTCCCGTAGAAACAGGAATATTTTCCATGAATTCTGCCTATAATGATTGACAAATAGGATAGAAGCGAGGGATATTCTGGTATGTTGTATCTCCATGATGTTTGGGTGAATTGGTTTGAAGGAGAAGAAAATAGCTATAATATTTGCAGTTTTCATGAGTGGAGAAAAGAAGACACGGTAGAATTACTCGATCAAGTGCCTCTTTTGAAGCTGGAGCCTGTTTTATTTCACTACATCGAAAATGATTTATTGGAGCTTCCATCAAGCCTTTTGGAGGAAGTCTATAAGAAGGCTTATATTCGCAAGAATCATGAACGTATTCCAATGGATTATTGCTTTGTCGCAACTGATGGGACAGGCATTATTGCCATCGATACGATTGGCTACAGTATCCCAATCCGCAAGAGCCGCCTTATTCCTCGTCAGGAGCAATTGGCTTATGAAATGATCCAAAATATTGAACCGGAAAAATATGATTATGCCTCTATGATCGCGGATTACAAGAAGAAGGAATATCATATACTCTCCCCCTCGCCAACTAGTATGCTTGGACTAACGAGACGTGAGCGTCAATTGAAGCAGCTGCTCTTCATGGCACTGGATCAATTAAAGAATGCCGGCAATACAGCTGAAATCCGCTATTGGTATACGGAATGGGCCCCGGAGGAATACTCCAATGTGCTTGAAATGAGCTTTGAGGAAATATGGCAGAAGTTATTTGATGAAATGAAGCAGGGCTGGACAGGAAAGCACACAATGCTGTGCGAACGTCTCATAAAAGGTCAGCCTTTCTTTGAAAAGCTGTGGGAAATGGAAGTTGGTGACCGGCCATCCATGCTGTAGGATGGCCTTTTCTTATGAAAATAGTTTTTTCTGAATAGAAAAAGAGTGCAGACTGCAAGCAAGCTTGCGTAATCTGCACTCTTTTTTTGCGTTTTAGCGTCTTTTTCTGCCTAGCCCTACGGCATTCTTCATCTTTGTTAATGTCTTATTAGCTGCTTTATTAGCTTCAAATGCACCTTTATCAAGTATTTCATCAAGCTCAGGAGAGTTGAGCAGCTCGTTGTAACGTTCCTGAATCGGGCGGAGGGTATTGACGACAACCTGAGCAACCTCTGCCTTGAAATCTCCATAGCCTTTTCCTTCAAATCGTGCTTCAATGCTTGATACGGGCTCTCCGCTTAAAGCAGAGTGAATATCCAGCAGGTTGGAGATGCCTGGTTTGTTCTCGCGGTCATATTTCACGATTCCTTCAGAATCAGTGACTGCACTCTTAATCTTTTTCTCAATTTGCTTCAAGTCATCCAATAGGCGGATGGTTGACTTTTGGTTTGTATCGGATTTACTCATCTTTTTGGTCGGTTCTTGCAGGGCCATGATCCTTGCACCATGAGCCGGGAGCTGAATGTCAGGAATGGTGAAGATCTCCCCGTATTTCTTATTGAATCGCTCTGCGATATCACGGGTCAATTCAACATGCTGCTTTTGGTCATCACCGACAGGGACGATATCGGTCTTATATAGAAGGATATCGGCTGCCATCAATGGCGGATATGTGAGCAGACCCGCTGAAATGGCCGCCTGCTTCTGTGATTTATCTTTATACTGAGTCATTCTTTCAAGCTCGCCAATATAAGAATTACATTGCATAATCCATCCTGCCTCGGTATGGGCCGGAACCTCTGATTGAATGAAGATTGTTGCCTTTTCAGGGTCGATTCCAACAGCAAGGTAAAGAGCAGCAAGACTCTTAATATTCTTTCTTAGCTCTAGTCGGTCTTGCGGAACGGTAATAGCATGCTCATCTACGATACAGAAATAGCAATGATATTCATCCTGAAGCTTGACGAATTGTCTCATTGCTCCAATATAATTTCCTAATGTAACTGTTCCAGTCGGTTGAATGCCGGAAAAAATCGTTTTCATCTTAAAAACTCCTTTCAGTAATAAAAAAATCCCATTCATCCTCTTAAAAAAGGGACGAATGGGATTCGCGGTACCACCCTAATTGTTTATGATCTTCATACATAAACCGGCTCTATATCATGCTTATTATGAAAGCATGATTGCCCAATAACGCGGGCATTAACGTCCATGCCATACTATTAGTTCCGGCAGGAGGCTCAGGTAAGTCCATTCGGGCAAGGGGGATGTTTGTTCGCAGCGACCACAAACTCTCTGAGATCCTTTCAATTGCCGTACTATTCTCCATCATAGCCTGTCATATTTAGTAAGCTTTAAGTAATGATATTTTACTCAAATATCCCGTTTTTGGCAACTACCTAATCATCATATAGGAACAGGCAAAAGTTATCAGAAAGGATAAGGCTCCGGAATAGATGAGCGGACGGGTCCAAGAGGAGGTGAGCACCTTCATATCAGGCCCTTTTTCTTCAGTATCGCCCGAAAGCTCGGAAATATATTCTTCTTTTTTTGTACTTCTCTTCATAACCTTTTTATAGCTATGGGCGAAAATGCTGAAAAATCCGCGGCCGATAACAAACATCATCGCTCCGATACTTAAGTATACGAGCCCAATCATAAAGTAGGCATTAATGAAAGGAAGAAGGATTTCCGGTTGAAAGAGAGAGTAGGCTAATGCAATAAGAAGAGCGGATGCATTTAGAATCAAATATTGTCTGCTGGGAGATATCATGATTGTCCTCCATTTTGTTTAGCGTTGTTGTAATAATATTATACCTTTTTTGAAATTAAAAGTTTATTTTTTAAATTAGGAGTTGAAAGATTTTAAATAAAATTTTAATATATTACTATGTTTTCTAAAAGTTAATTTACAAGGTATCTGTTTTGAATATTCTGAAAATATAAAAAGATTGTTTTAGTTTATTCATGCGTTACCTAAGTAAAACAAGCTTTTGACGGCAGGTTTGACTTTCTACTGACACAGTAACTTAACGGAATTGTAAAAAAAGATTGCAAAATTGTCAGAAAGCATTTATTATTGGTTACGAAATCTTCTGAAAATTAGAAGAGAAAAAAATAGGGAGGTCATTAACTGTATGAAAGCAAAAAAAGTGTCATTATTCCTTGTGATGATTCTTGCTTTAAGCACGTTCTTGGCTGCATGTTCTGGCGATGACAGTACATCTAGCAAAGGCGGCGGGAGCACAGAGGGAGTAGAACAAGTACTTAATGTTGTTGAATCGTCTGAAATCCCATCTATGGATACAACTTTAGCAACTGACGCAGTATCCTTCAACGTTATGAATAACGTTATGGAAGGTCTTTACCGTTTAGGTGAGAACGATGAGGTTACTGACGGTGTAGCTGAGGGTGAGCCAGAAGTAAGCGAAGATGGCAAAACGTACACTTTCAAATTAAGAAAAGATGCTAAATGGTCTAACGGCGATCCTGTCACAGCTCACGATTTCGTTTATGCTTGGCAAAAGGCTGTTAATCCTGACACTGGTGCTCAATATGCATACATGATGTATGTAGTTGAGAATGGCCAAGAAATTAACTCAGGAAAGAAAAAACCTTCTGAGCTAGGTGTTAAAGCTATTGATGACAATACACTCGAAGTTAAATTAGCAAATGCGGTTCCTTATTTTAAATCACTTCTTTCTTTTGGAACATTCATGCCTCAAAACCAAAAATTCGTTGAAGAGCAAGGCGATAAATATGGTTTAGAAGCAGATACAACAATCTATAATGGTCCTTTCACACTATCTGAATGGAAACATGAAGAAAGCTTTAAGCTTTCCAAGAACAAAGAGTATTGGGATAAAGATACTGTAAAGCTTGAAACAGTAAACTTCAAGATTGTTAAAGATACAAACACAGCAGTTAACCTATATGAAACTGGTAAAATCGATCGTGTAGGCCTATCCGCTGAACATGTTGATAACTTTAAGGATTCCGAAGAGTTCCTAACTGAACCAGATGCTTCTGTTTTCTACTTGGAATTCAACCAAGAAAATGAAATTCTAGCAAACACAAAAATCCGTAAGGCTTTAACAATGGCATTTGATAAAGAATCTTATGTTGATACTATTTTGAATAATGGTTCAGTTGCTGCTTACTATATCGTGCCGAAACAATTCTACACAACTCAAGACGGCAAAGATTTCCGTGACGTAAACGGAGATATGCTTAAAACAAATAAAGATGAAGCTGCTAAGCTTTGGGCTGAAGGCTTAAAAGAACTTGGTAAAGATAAAATTGAGCTTGAATTGTTAAATTATGATTCTGATGCTGCTAAGAAAACAGGTGAATACCTGAAAGAGCAAATGGAATCTGTACTTGAAGGCTTCACGCTTACAATCAGCCAACAGCCTTTCCAAAATAAATTGGATCTTCAAGCAAAAGGTGATTTCGACATTTCCTTCTCTGGATGGGGCCCTGACTATCAAGACCCTATGACATTCTTGGATATGTTCACAACTGGCAACGGAAATAACCACGGTAAATTCAGCAACGCTAAATACGATAAATTAATCAAGGATGCTAGCACTACACTTCTTGATGATTTAAAAGCACGTGATGCTGCTATGGCAGACGCAGAGAAACTTCTTATTGAAGAAGAAGCTGTTATTGCCCCAATTTACCAACGTGGTGGAGCTTACTTGATGAAAGATAAAGTTAAAGGATTACTTACTCACTCATTCGGTGGGGACTACAGCTACAAGTGGGTATCAATCGAGGAATAAAATCTTCGTGAGCCTATCTAGGAGAGTGCAAGCCAAAAAAGGGCTTGTACTCTCCTTTTCCCTAGTTATGGGATTGTATTCAGAATTGACTGTAAATTTTTTGAGTGTTGCATTATGTTAAATAGGTTGTTGATATCGTTATCTATTTTCTGTGGAATGGGTCGCAATATCTAATTGATTACTTATATGGCTGGAACAATCTTGTAAATTGCCATATAAGTCCATTCCACAGAGAATACTTATAAAAGGACAACTAGTATATTTAACGATGCTAGATAGAAAAAAGGGGGGCTAATTATGCTGCGATTTACACTACAAAGATTACTCTATATGATCATTACCCTTTTTGTTATTACCACTGCTACCTTTTTCTTAATGAAAATGCTTCCTGGTTCTCCCTTAAAGAACCAAGAAAAGCTATCAGCAGAACAAAAAGAGATTATTTACGAGAAGTATGGGTTAAATGACCCGGTACCTGTGCAATATGTTAACTATATGGGAGATTTGCTTAAAGGTGATTTAGGGACATCCTTCCAGTATGATAATCGCCCAGTTACAGAATTGATTGCGACACGTATTGGAGCTTCTGCTCACCTCGGTTTCCAGGCCTTACTGTTTGGGACAATTATGGGGCTTATTTTAGGAATATTTGCCGCTCTTCGGCATAATACATGGGTTGATTTCAGTGCAACTGTCATTGCGGTTCTAGGGGCTTCGATTCCATCATTCGTTTTTGCTGCTTTCCTGCAGTACTTCTTGGCTGTTAAGTGGGAGGTATTCCCTGTTGCTTTCTGGGAAGGCTTTGAGTATACAATACTGCCTACACTCGCATTATCCGCTGGTGTAATTGCTTCCATTGCCCGATTCATGCGTTCTGAGATGCTTGAAGTAATGGGATCCGATTATATTACACTAGCAAAAGCAAAAGGGCTGTCCGGTACAAGTGTTGTTATCAAGCACGGAATTCGTAACGCCTTAATTCCAATCATTACGATTCTTGGACCGATGGCAGTCAATATCATGACAGGAACATTAATTATCGAGCAAATCTTTGCTATTCCTGGTCTTGGGTACCAGTTTGTTAGCTCCATTAATCAGAATGACTATACAACGATTATGGGTACAACCATTTTCTACAGTGTGCTATTTATCTTAGTCATATTTGTGGTAGACATCCTTTACGGTGTTGTTGATCCTCGTATTCGTTTAGCAGGAGGGAAGAAATAATGGAAAAAAACATACAAAATGAAAATCTCTCTCCTGAATTATTCCAGGTTGTTGGTCCAAAAGGTAATGATGCTGAAAAGATTGAAAGAAAAAGCTTAACATTTTGGCAGGATGCGAGACATAGATTGTTCAAAAACAAAGGTGCCGTTGCTGGATTAATAGTGATTATCATCTTTGTCCTTCTGGCGATTTTTGGACCGATGGTATCCGGATACACTTTTAAGGAACAGGATTTAGGGAAATCAAAATTTCCGCCAAGAGTTCAAGGTCTTGAAAATATATCTTGGCTTCCGTTTGACGGAACGGATAAAAATGGGAACAATGTGTATGAGGCTAAAGGGTATGAAGACACATACCACTGGTTTGGTACAGATGATTTAGGACGTGACCAATGGACAAGGATCTGGTATGGAGCGAGAATTTCCTTATACATTGCCGTCTTAGCAGCTGTCATCGAATTCTTCATAGGAGTTACCTATGGCGGCGTATCCGGTTTCTTTGGCGGAAGAATTGATGCGTTCATGCAGAGGATTATAGAGGTGCTTGTAGGGATTCCATATTT
This sequence comes from Bacillus sp. FJAT-27916, assembly GCF_001183965.1. GTDB lineage: Bacteria > Bacillota > Bacilli > Bacillales > Pradoshiaceae > Pradoshia. The sequence goes on along the minus strand of NZ_LFZV01000001.1, from coordinate 3,042,445 downwards.
AATTGTCGTTATTTTGATGATTTTGATATTCGATAAGCCAGGGGTACTGTCCATCACGCTTGCCATGGTTGTTACGGGGTGGATAGGTATGGCTCGAATGGTCCGCGGGCAGTTCTTGAAGCTTCGTGATCAAGAATATGTGCTCGCGTCTAAAACATTAGGAGCTACAAATTCAAGTCTTATCTTTAAACATTTATTACCTAATACATTAGGCCCAATCATTGTTACATCGATGTTCACTATTCCAGGGGCCATTTTCACAGAAGCATTCTTAAGCTTTATCGGTTTAGGGATTGCTGCTCCGGAAGCTTCATTGGGCTCCCTGGTGAATGAAGGGTTCAGATACTTACGTTCATTCCCATATTTATTGATTATTCCAGCTCTTACAATCAGTATCTTGATTTTGAGCTTTAACTTATTAGCTGATGGAATGCGCGATGCGCTAGATCCAAAAATGAGAAAATAGTAGCGGAGGAGAATAAAAAATGGATAAATTACTAGAAGTAAAAGATTTGCATGTCTCCTTCAATACCTATGGTGGGGAAGTAAAAGCTGTCCGCGGTGTCAGTTTCGACCTTTTTAAAGGCGAAACATTAGCGATTGTCGGAGAATCCGGTTCCGGTAAATCTGTTACGACGAAAGCGTTAATGAGATTGTTACCTGAACCAGCAGGATTTATTAAAGAAGGCCATATCCTCTTTGGAGACCGTGATATTGCGAAATTAAGCGAGAAAGAAATGCAAAAGGTACGCGGCAAGGAAATCTCTATGATTTTCCAGGATCCGATGACTTCCTTGAACCCGACGATGAAAGTCGGCAAACAAATCATGGAGGGCTTAATCAAGCACCAAAACTTCAGTAAGGCAGCTGCTCGTGAGCGGGCAATCGAGCTTCTAAGACTTGTTGGGATTGCGCAGCCTGAGATTCGGATGAACCAATATCCGCATCAATTCTCAGGTGGTATGAGACAGCGTGTAGTCGTTGCGATTGCTCTGTCTTGTAATCCTAAGGTTCTTATTGCCGATGAGCCGACTACTGCTCTCGATGTAACCATCCAAGCACAAATTCTTGAATTGATGAAGGATTTGCAAAATAAAATTGATACATCCATCATCTTTATTACGCATGACTTGGGTGTAGTAGCCAACGTAGCTGATCGTGTGGCTGTTATGTATGGCGGTCAAATTGTTGAGACAGGAACAGTTGACGAGGTATTCTATGATCCGCGTCATCCATACACATGGGGATTATTATCCTCCATGCCAAGCCTTGATAATGATGGAGATACAGAATTAATCGCGATTCCGGGAACGCCTCCGGATTTAATCAATCCACCTAAAGGCTGCCCATTTGCACCGCGTAATGAATATGCACTGGAAATTGATTTTGAGAAGGAGCCTCCATACTATCAAATTTCTGAGACTCATTTTGTGAAGTCCTGGCTTCTTCATCCGGATGCACCGAAAGTTACGCCTCCGGAAGCTGTACAAGCACGAATTCGCCATATGGCCTCCAATTTTGATAAACCTGTAGAAGTGGGAGGGATTAACTAATATGGCTACGAAAGAAAAAATCATTGAAGTTAAAGGAATTAAGCAATATTTCAATGTCGGTAAGCCAAATATGGTTAAAGCCATTGACGGTGTCTCCTTTGATATTTATAAAGGGGAGACACTAGGGCTAGTTGGAGAGTCTGGCTGTGGGAAATCGACAACAGGCCGCTCCATTATCCGTCTATATGACTTAACAGAAGGTGAAGTTCGTTTTAAGGGAAAAGAAGTTCATGGCAAGAAGAGCCGGAAGGAATTAAAAGAATTTAACCGCGGCATGCAGATGATTTTCCAAGACCCGTATGCTTCACTTAATCCGCGTATGACAGTTGCTGACATCATTGCGGAAGGTATTGATATTCACGGCCTGGCGAAATCAAAAGAGGACCGTATGAACCGTGTTTATGAACTATTGGAGACAGTAGGTCTAAACCGTGACCATGCGAACCGTTATCCGCATGAATTCTCCGGCGGTCAAAGACAACGGATTGGGATTGCGAGAGCGCTGGCAGTAGAGCCGGAGTTCATCATTGCTGATGAACCGATTTCTGCACTTGACGTATCTATTCAAGCCCAGGTCGTTAACCTTTTGAAGAATCTTCAAAAAGAAAAAGGATTAACGTATTTATTTATCGCCCATGATTTATCCATGGTTAAATACATTAGTGACCGTATTGGTGTTATGTATTATGGAAAATTGGTCGAGGTTGCGGACAGTGAGGATTTATATAAGAATCCTATGCATCCATATACACAATCCTTATTATCTGCCATTCCATTACCGGACCCTGACAGCGAAAGAACGCGCCGCAGAAAAGCGTACAATCCAGAGGTCCATCAATATGGTGAAAATGAAGAGATTGAAATGCGTGAAATTGCTCCAGGACACCATGTGTTATGCTCTAAAAAGGAATTCGAGGAATATAAGAAGAAGTATGTTAAATAAGCTTGATGAGACCATCCAAACAGGATGGTCTTTTTTTGCACCTATTCTTATTAAGAAGGTTACCCAGCAGAAAGAATTAAATGGTAAACTATTACAAAAAGGTATCTAGGAGGATAGAAATCTTTCGCTGTATATATGATGTATTGAACAACTAGGAAAATACCTGCTAGGACTGGGTGTATTCATTTGTGGAATGTTTGGATTCTTAGTTATTAGGAGTGCTATAAAGGTTGAGATACACGTAATAGAAAAGGGGGGGACTTAGGCTTTTGATGATTCTTATAGTAATAATCTTATTCGTATATCTCTTTGATTTCACGAAATTAAGAAGACAAAATGAGACCATCATTGAACAGAATGAAAAAATGATTTCTCTATTGGAGGAGATTAAAAATAAAAGCAGCTAAAACTTCAGTTTGTTGGAGATATAGGTTATAAACAAAAATGAAGGATAATAGAATTGAAATGAGGATGCTTTACAGGGGGAGAACTAGATGATTATCGCTTTCATTGGAGGCGGCTTATTTTTGCTGGTTGCATGCTTATATACTTTGCTGGCTTTCGGGTTCCCATATGGAGAATTTGCAATGGGCGGTAAATACACGGTCATGCCGATTAGATTGAGAGTGGCTTGTGGCTGTTCTGTGCTGATTCAGTTATTTGCGATCATCATTATCTTACAGACTGCTGACATCATTCCTTCTTTATTCTCGATTGGCATTACCAGGGGCCTTTGTTTTTTATTTGCCTCATATCTTACGCTTAATGCAATGATGAATGGGTTTTCTAAGAGCAGAAAGGAAAGGTTAGTTATGACACCTCTGGCTATCCTTACAGCGTTCTGTTTTTGGATAACAGCTATTGCTTCTTAGGAAGTATAAAAGAAAATTTAAAAGTTCAAGTTCCTCTTATCAAGAGCTGAATGATCAGCTCTCTTTTTTTATGTGAGGGAAGAGGAGATTTTTTTAGAGGCTGCATTGAATGTAAACCTGCTGTTTACGTTTGTAACGATAAGTTTATTCCATTATACCCCATTTTTGTTGTAGGATTTTATTAGGAGGTGTCGGATATGGATAATGATTTTGGAAGTAAATTAAAGACTCTGAGAGAGGAAAGAAAATGGTCTCAAGATGAATTAGCCAAGGAATTGAATATGTCTCGTCAGGCTGTGTATAAATGGGAAAGCGGTAGAGGGTATCCTGATATTCAAAATCTAATTAGGATAAGTGATCTATTCGGGGTGACCGTTGATGATTTGATAAGAAATGATAAAAAGCTGCAAGATCAGATTAGTATTAAGGAAGAGGTATCAATTGAACAATTTGGTGATCCAGGTTTTTATTTAGGAATGATTTTGGTTTTTGTCGGCATCTTTACATCAAATGATTCGTTATCAACTATTGTTATGATTATAGGCTTATTAACGATTTGTTTCTTTACTGATGCTGTCAAATCAATCAAATCCCTTTTTAAACGTAATCTTATATATGGCTGGGTAATAAAACGAGAGAGGGAGCTGGAAGATGGGGTACAACTGGTATTCGTGTCCTGGGGAAATAAAGGATTATGTCTATACTTTAACTAAATCTATTAAAGGGATTCTTAAGGACAATTATAGAGGAGTGTATTTACATGGCTCTTTAGCAATGGGAGGGTTCAATCCTAGAAGGAGTGATGTGGATGTTTTGGTGATAACGAAAATTTTCATGACAACAGAAGTAAAAAGGGATTTAGCACGATTTTGTCTACATCATTCCTATTCTCCTTTTGCTCTTGAGATTAGTTTTATTTGTGAAGAACATTTAAAGCATTGGCAGCATCCTTGTCCTTTTGATTTGCATTATAGCGAGTTCTGGAGAGAGCGATATACAGAGGATTTACTAAATGATACCTATCAGTTCTTGAATGATGAGGTTCATGCTGACAATGATTTGGCGGCTCATATGACCATTATCAATCATAGAGGCGTATGTGTGGATGGTGATTCGATCAATGAAGTATTATTTCCTTTAATTCCGAAGTCTGATTACGTTTCGTCGATTTTAGGCGATTATGTAGAGTGTTTAGAGCGTATGGAAGAAGACCCAATCTATTGTTCACTTAATGTATTAAGGGTGCTTTTGTATTTAGAAGAAGGAGTCATCTCATCCAAGCAAGAGGCTGGGAGCTGGGGAGTAAGAGTATTACCAAAAGAATTTGCCATTACGCTTAATAAAGCAATCGATGGTTATTCGGGTTGGAAAGATACATATACCTTTAATAAGGTCGAGCTGTTATCTCTAAGGAACTACCTATCAAAAAGGGTGCAAAATGTACTAGGATGAACAGTGGTGTTGAAGGGACTTTAAATAGAAAAAAGCAGAGGTATTGTTCGAACAACATCTCTGCCTTTTCAATTCTTTCATCAGCCGGCCAAGGAGTCCTCCATTTCTTTTGGATAAGAAATCTGACCTCTTGTCCTTTTCATTTCACGGCGCAGGAAGTATAGGGTGGTAACGGCTGTAATTGAATCACTGATAGGCATGACAAACCATACTCCCTTTAACCCCATAAAGCGGGGGAGTATGAATAGTAAAGGGATAAACAGCAGAACCTGGCGCATCAAGCTTAATAATAAGGAGATTTTAGGTTTTCCGATTGATTGGAAATAGTTAGGTCCCACTACTGAAATGCCTAAAATAGGAAGGGCAAATAAGAAGATCTTCATCCCTTCTACCGCCATTTGAGTAAGAGCAGAATCATTATTAAAAATGCCAACGAAGAACGCAGGGAATAATTGAATCAGTGCTGCACCAAGGCTTAAAACGACCGTTGCCGCAATGATTGAATAAATCAACGCTTTTTTGCTGCGATGATATTGCCTTGCCCCGTAGTTGAAACCGATAATTGGCTGAGAGCCTTGATTAATACCGAAAATCGGCATTAGGAAGAACAATGATATGGAGTTAATCACGGTCATTGCACCAATGGCCATGTCTCCGCCATAGGTCATCAATGTATTGTTTGCAAATATTTGTACAAAGCAAGAGGCAAGCTGCATAGCGAAAGGCGCCATACCGATTGCGAAGATTGTTTTGATAATCGATATGTTGAGTTTCATGTTGATTAATGAAATTTTTAATACAGATGAACCTTTTGTGAAATGGAATAATAACCAGAATGCTGTAATCGCCTGAGAAATAACAGTAGCAATGGCCGCTCCTTGGATACCTAAATCGAAACCGAAGATAAGAATTGGGTCTAAGATCATATTAATTGCACAGCCCACTACCATAACGATTGCTGCTAATTTAGGATGTCCATCAGCACGCGTCATATGTGAGAAGGCAAAAGCGAATAGGTTAAAGATAATTCCGATAAGGATGATTTGGATATAGTCTTTAGCAAAAACAATGGTTTGATCAGTTGCTCCGAACGAGCGCAGCAATGGGTTTAAAAACAGTAGCCCAAGAACAGTTAATCCAATTCCAAGGAAGATTATTAGCTTAGTCGCATTACCGATAATTTGCTCTGCTTCATTTTTATTGCCTTGCCCTAGTTTAATGGATATACTGGCTGTCGCACCGATTCCCACTAACATCCCAAATGCCAATATTAGTGTCATAATCGGCATTGTAACTCCAACGCCTGTAATGGCCATTGGGCCCACATTAGGGATATGCCCGATGAAAATACGGTCTACAATATTATATAGAGCATTCACGATCATCCCGATAATGGCAGGAACTGAATACTTCAATAAAAGTTTTCCGATTGATTCTGTGCCTAATACGTTTTGATTATTCAATGGTTTTCTCCTTTCAATAAGCTGGTTGTGATTTTTTTCAGCAGATAAGTCATCTGTGCTTCTTCTTCTTTTGTTAAACTCTGTTTGATGGTTTCGTCCCAAGCGTGAAGTTTATTAAATACTTCTTCCTTAATGTTCAATGCTTTTTCTGTAATAAAAACCTTGTAATAGCGTTTATCTTTTTCATTGCGAACCCGATAAACTAAATTCTCCTCCTCTAATTTCTTTATCGCTCTAGCAACGGTTGCTTTGTCGACTAAAAGAAGCTTTGCCAGCTCCTCCTGACTTACGCCGTCTTTGCGGTAAAGTTGTAAGAGAAAGGCGTATTGTCCAGAGCCGATTCCATATTCCTGGAGCTCTTTAGATATTAAGGCTGACCCTTTACAATAAATTTTCGCGATATAACGTCCAATATCCTCTGAATGATTACTATTCATATTAACTGTCACCCTCTCTTACAGAATTTGTTTAGAAAGAAAATATGCAATTCTGTTATTTACCTATCAACTATATGCATTCATTCAATAAACATTATATTAGTATAATAATAGATAGTTGTTTATGCAACTATTTTTTCTTTCTTCCTTAATGGAATTGATTGATATTCCTGTAAGTGTTTTTAAATAAACGAACCCTTCTCTTTTGAACAAAACAGAAGCCAATTTATTAAAGGGTATGAAGATTGAACAGAATCTTCTTTTTTGTGGATTTAATTGACGAGGGAAACAAAGTCTTGCTATTCTAACTCCAATACATATAGTAAGATTCTAGTACTGGGGGTGTTGTCTTGCGTAGCTTCTTGTTGAAAGTAAATAAACCGTTATTTCGCGCTCTCCTGCTTGCGATTTGCATCCTTTCTTCTATTGTGTTTGTGAATCATAATCATGCACTTTATGATAAGCCTATAGCAGAAGTGACAGAGGTAAAGACTGTTGATACGGAGGACTTATTGGATCGATTTGAGAATCATGATTCCCTCTATACGCAGGAAATGAAAGCAGTCATGAGAAATGGTGATCTAAAGGGTCAGGTGATTTCTTTAACCAATATGTATTCTGATTCGGGAGCATATGATATAGATTATCAAGTTGGCAACGATGTTTTTGTCACTATTAAGGAATCAAGTGAGACTGATTCGCTCACTGGCACCATCCAGTCGTTAAAGAGAGATCACTATGTGCTGCTGGCGGCATGGGTGTTCATTTTAACGCTTTTATTTGTTGGAAGGAAACAGGGTTTTTTTGCGGTTATTAGTCTTGTGGTGAATGCGTCCATCTTGTCTTATGCATTGGATGTTTATCTGGGCACAGGCATAAGTTTACTCTGGATTTGTGGTGGCTCTGTTGTTATTTTTACTGTTATTTCTCTTATACTTGTCAATGGCCTTAATGAGAAGACCTTTGCTGCTATTATAACGACCTTGCTCGGGACTTTTGTATCATTTGGTCTGACATTTCTTGTGATGGAAATGACGAAGGACAGCGGTCTGCGCTATGAAGAAATGCAATTCTTGACGAGCCCATACCGGATGGTATTCCTGGCTGGGTTATTCATTGGGTCGCTTGGTGCTGTCATGGATGTGGCTATTACGCTTGTTTCTTCTATCTTTGGACTTTATGAAAAGAAGCCTGATATATCGGTTAAAGCACTGCAGACATCTGGATTTGAGATTGGCAAGGATATAATGGGGACAATGACCAATATTTTATTTTTCGCTTATATAAGCGGGTCAATTCCTATGTTAATCCTGTATTTAAAGAATGCATCCCCTCTTGGATTTACCCTTTCAATGAATCTTTCATTAGAGATGGCTAGAGCATTTGCGGGAGGAATTGGAATCGTCATCACTATTCCGATTGGATTATATACGGCGATTTTCTTTATTAATCGAAAAAGGAGCAGGCTATGAATACACTTGTGTCACTGGCGCTTCTGTTGTTTATCCTTATGCTGATCATCGGAGGGAGAAAAGGGGCCAGGTCTTTTATTGCAATATTCTTCAACTTTATGGTTCTGATGATTTCAGTCATTATCATGTTAATTCCGCAGGCTGACCCAATCATCGTAACGTTTATTGCCTGCGTGATTATTGGCTGCATAAATTTGTTCTTTATTAATGAAATAAATACAAAAACAAAAACAGCCTTTCTTGCTTCGCTTTTGACCATTATTGTTCTGCTTGCATTCATATGGGTTCTGACTGATGCTTCGAAGATACAAGGATTCGGAGAAGAAGAAGTGGAGGAGTTGACGATTTTCTCCCTTTACATAGGAACTGACTTTGTGAAGATTGCTGCATCTGTTATTATCATGAGTACAATCGGTGCGATAACGGATGCTGCCATGGCTATCTCTTCTCCAATGTTTGAGATGCGCTTCCATCATCCTTATGCGAGCAGGAAAGAATTCTTCTCGTTCGGCATCCAAATTGGTAAAGACATTTTAGGTACAAGTGCTAATACATTATTCTTTGCCTTTTTTGGCGGGTATATGGCCCTGTTGATTTGGTTTAAGGATTTAGACTATTCCTTTGGTGAAATCATCAATTCGAAGATTTTCAGTGCCGAAATGATGACAATATTCTGTGCAGGCACTGGAGTGGCATTAGTTATTCCAATGACCGCCTGGATTACAGCCTATGTCTTTACGAGAGTGAAGAAGACTGAGACATAGTAGAAATTATTGAATGAATTCTCCCTTTTCGGGGAGAATTTTTTTGTTGGTGTAAGTTGAATGCATTTGTAAATAATTGTAAAATTATTGAGAGGACAAATATTTATTGGAGGACTTTTGATCAAAATCATTCTACGAAATTTATTAACTGTCTTAGTTGTAACAGTCTTTATTGCATTCCTCTTTGTTGGGTTTCTACTATTTATCGAAGATATTCAATTGGTCGACATCATACCTTTTACGTTAATAACAATTATGTACACCTCCCTTTTAGTGTTTCGCTTTGGATTTGTATCCTCGATCATTGGTAAATGTTTTGCTTATTTTGCTCAAAACGAGCATCATCGAATGGCTATAAAACTGCTAATCTATTGTTTATCCCTGTCTCTATTTTTATCTCTGGAGGAAAGTAACTTATTTTTCAATATCCTTGGTACCATTGGTGCGATAGCCTATATCCTCTTTGATGAGTTTTGGAGGAAAAGAAGCAGCATGGCAGCCGGTTTAGTCTAAGAGATGTCCGTTTATTCGTTTTCATTTACAAAAGAACAGAAGGAATATTCAGTGGATTAATGCCAGATGAAAGATACATAATTCTGTGTAATTTGGAGAATAGTGTATAATGAATGGTGGTAAATGGAAAAGAGAGGAGTGGATGGGAAGAATGAGAATAGTGAAACAGTTGATTTTGTTGAATCTGCTCGCTTTTTCTGCATGGAGTGCGGAGGCGAGTGCTGAGGGCAGACAGGTTAAATTACATAGTGAACAAAAGATTAGCATTGAGAACAAGGAACTGCCGGCTGATATGAATCGCTTTCCAGGGGGGAACTATTCCTTTACCTATCCAGATGCGGTTCGGGGAGTTTATGTAACGGGCAATTCTGCCGGCGGGAGCAAATATCAAGAACTTGTCCAATTAATTGAGTCGACAGATTTGAATGCGATGGTCATTGATATTAAGGATGACCGCGGGAATTTGACTTATCTGCCGGATGAGTCGAAGCCTTATGCAAAAGCGGGAATGAACTTGATTAAGAATCCGGAGAAATTGCTGAAGGATATGGAAAAGCGGGAAATATATCCAATTGCCCGTGTGGTTGTCTTTAAGGACAGCTATTTAGCGAACAAGAAGCCGGAATGGTCCTTTAAGGACGGGGAAGAGGTTTGGAAGAATGGACGCGGGGAGTCCTTCGTAAACCCATTTGTGAAGGAAGTATGGGATTATAATGTCGACATCGCGATTGAAGCAGCTAAGATGGGCTTTGAAGAGATCCAATTTGATTATGTCCGTTTTCCTGAAGGATTTGAAAGAAGGGATAATGAGCTTAAATATTCCGTCGGCGATTACGGAGATAAAGCTGTAGATAATGTACAGCACCGAGTGAATGCTGTAACGGACTTTGTGGCTTATGCGAAGGAGAAGCTTGAGCCTTATGATGTTGAAGTGTCCGTTGATATATTCGGGTATTCGGCAACCTTGCCGGAGGCACCAGGAATTGGACAGAATTTCTCGAAGATCTCAGAACATGTTGATGTCATTTCCTCGATGATTTATCCAAGTCATTGGACCTCTTATTTTGGTATCACGAAGCCAGACCTTGAGCCATACCAGCTGATTAAAGAATATGCCAAGCTTGAGAATAAAAAGCTTGGTGAATTGAAGAATCCACCGGTATCAAGGCCTTGGATTCAGGATTTCACCGCTACGTGGCTTGGCAAGGGCAATTATATGCCTTATGGAAAAGAAGAAGTAGAGGCTCAAATCAAGGCTTTGAATGAGGAAGGAATAGATGAATTCCTTCTATGGAATTCCGGTAATCGATACACCCCTGGGGTGGACTATACACCATAAAATGAAGAAAAGCAGCAAGACCGAAGCGGACTCGCTGCTTTTTTATTACTTTGGCTTGCCGCCGACCGACTTGAATCCTGCTTGTGACAGGCTTGTTTGTTTCACAAAGGAGTTTCTCTTCTGACGAGGGGAAAGGAGATGGCCGATACCGTTTGTAAGCGGGCCCATAAAGGCCGTTAAACCAATGACAAATAAAGCGAACAAGAAGAAATCAACTGCATATTCGGTCATTCAAGGGTCCCTCCAATATATTTCATGAATGTAAAGTTCTTTACAATTCCATTCTAGCCGGTTATTTAGCAGATGAAAAGGGAAAAAGTGTAAAGAATGTAAAAATGCGTGTTGCCGTTTGACTTAAGTGCAACCAGAAATCAAAGGAGAGAAGACAAGACACATGACTTGGTACAATAAACTAAAAGAGTATTTCCCAAAGGAAGAAATGAAATCTAAGGAACATTTTGATGCTCTATTGAATAATAAAAACAAGAACTATTACATTGATGAAGGAAAAAACCATATTCTACTGTATGCAGAAAGAGATGAGTTTATCTTCATTGATTATTTATATGTCATTGGCAATGTGAGAGGCAACGGGATAGGAAAGAAGCTGCTTGAGCAATTGAAGCTGAAGGGTAAGCCGATCTTTCTCGAAGTTGAGCCAGTTAATGAAACGGAGCAAGACACAGAAAGCAGACTTCGTTTTTATAAACGTGAAGGCTTCCAGCATGCGAGCTCTGTTTATTATAAAAAAACCTCCCCAGCAACAGAGGAGGAAGTGGAGCTTGAGATTCTTTATTGGTCCCCGGACCCTGCACTCATGGAGCATGATGTATTAAAGGGAATGCAAGATGTATATCGGGAGCTTCATACGTACAGGGATGAAGAACTATATGGCCGTTCGTTTGAACCGACAGAGCAGGCTTTAAAGATTCATGTTGATAAGGCAGATATATTAGAAGAAATCAAAAGCTGAGGTGTAATTGCCTCAGCTTTTGACCTGTGTAAGGGATGTTTACTCGCAATTGGCAGCGGGTATTAAATAGAATAAGGGGATTGAAATACTTTCCTATTAAGTCCATAGAAATGGTACTTTAGATTTGGTTAATATGACAAATATTTCATCAATATTATGTTTTGTGTAATATTGAGAAATTGAGGCAGGTTTTTCTAAAAAAATCTACCCAACCCAATATTTATCATGTATAATAAATTTAATGTGTTTCTTATTTATAATAATTACAATATAATCACATTACCAATATTATAAACCTATAACTTTACATAGTCGAATATAAAGCCACTGATGGATTTGCGAACTATAACGATAGGGAGAGTGACAGGGAATGGTAACACTATACACATCACCTAGCTGTACGTCATGTAGAAAGGCAAAAGCGTGGTTAGAAGAACACGATATTCCATATAAAGAACGTAATATATTCTCAGAAACATTGAGTCTTGATGAGATTAAGGAAATCCTTCGCATGACAGAGGATGGAACAGATGAAATCATCTCTACACGTTCAAAAACATTCCAGAAGCTGAATGTGAACTTAGATAATCTGCCATTGCAAGAACTGTTCACCATTATCCAGCAAAATCCAGGTTTGTTAAGAAGACCAATCATTATCGATGAAAAGAGATTACAGGTCGGCTATAATGAAGATGAAATTAGACGATTCCTTCCTCGGAAAGTCAGAACCTTTCAACTTCGCGAAGCTCAACGCCTAGTAAACTAACTGCATTACATTCTGCCCCTTGTTAAGCAGCAAGGGGCTTTTCACGTTCATTTAAATGGGCTTTTTGTTTATTTTAATAAAAATAGGTTATTTTGTTTCCCTCTGCCATATATTTATCATAAAATATAACTAGGACCACACTTGACGAAAGGTTCATCCATGATTAACATTTTTTAAAACAGGGAAAAGATATAACAACCTAGTTTGGGGGTAATCCCTTCAATTGACCTCAAACCAGAAGGGAGAGAGTGAATCATGGAAATCGAGCGTATTAATGAAAACACTGTGAAATTCTATATTTCATACGGAGACATAGAGAAGCGCGGCTTCGATCGTGAAGAGATCTGGTATAACCGGGACCGCAGCGAAGAACTATTCTGGGAAATGATGGATGAAGTGCACGAAGAAGAGGATTTTACAGTAGAAGGTCCACTTTGGATTCAAATCCAAGCACTTGAAAAAGGATTAGAAGTGTTAGTTACGCGTGCTCAACTCTCCAAGGACGGCCAAAAGTTCGACTTGCCGATTGACGACCCAGCCAATGCGGTTGATCTGAAGATTGAATCAATGCTGAATGAACATTTTCATCCGGAGCAATCAATGGATGAACAAGCTGTAGAAGAAGGACCGCTTCAGTTTGTCCTTACTTTCCAAGATTTTGAGGATGTTGTGGCACTCAGCAAAACAAATGGAGTCCATGGAGTACTCACGAAACTATACTCCTTTGAGAATAAATACTATCTTTATGTTGAATTCCCTGAAGGGGAATTTGAAGAAGATGAAATAGACAATATTTTATCCATCCTTCTAGAGTATTCGGATGAATCAAGGGTAACCATTCATCGAATTGAGGAATATGGTTCTGTCATTATACAGGAAGATGTATTTAAGACAGTTAATCAATATTTTGCATGATTGTAATCAGCTAGTTTCCATTTTGGGAACTAGCTTTTTATTATTCTTTAATAGCAAGCAGGGGTCAAAAACCCTAAAAATGGGTATAGAGGAAGGTCGTACTACATTTTGAGGATTAGGGTGAATAGGCATGAAGACCACGGTTAAAATCATTTTATTCTTATTAACCATTTTTATTGTTACTTATTTATACCGCGAGAATATTCAGAGTGATCTTGTCCAGTACATCAGTATTGGAGGGACATTATCAGTTATCTTTATCGGTTTTATTATTTTTATGGAAAATCGGCATCCGACGCAGACGCTGGCCTGGCTTGTAGTGTTAGGCGCTTTTCCATTGTTAGGATTTATCTTTTATTTATTATTTGGTCGCAATTATCGAAAGGAGAGAATGTTCAAGAAGAAATACTTCCTTGATAAAAAGGTTTATTTAGGGAGTAAAGCTCCGAAAGAAGGCTATACACATCCAGCGATTGGGGATGATGACTACGATAAACTTCTAGGACTCGCTGAAAAACTCGGCAATACGAATATTTCTATCTCCACTGAAACAGAAGTTCTGACAAATGGCCAGGAAACATTCGAGGCAATTAAAGAAGCCTTACGTTCAGCAGAGAATCATATACATATGGAATATTATATTGTACGAAATGATGAATTGGGGTCAGAGATAAAAGATATTCTAATTGAGAAAGCGAAGCAAGGGGTGAAAGTCAGGTTCTTGTATGATGATGTCGGTTCCTGGAGGCTTCCGGCTAAATTCATCCGTGAAATGAGAGCCTGGGGGATAGAAGTGGTTGCATTTGGACCCGTGAAGATTCCCTTCTTAAATAATAAATTTAATTTCCGTAACCATCGTAAAATTATCGTCGTGGATGGCTATATTGGCTTTGTCGGCGGATTGAACATTGGGGATGAGTATTTAGGAAAGGATGAATCAATTGGGTTCTGGCGGGACACTCATTTACGATTGAAGGGTGAGGGTGTCAGAGCCTTGCAGTTAATATTTATTCAAGATTGGTATTATATGACCGACCATAGCTTCTTGACGGAAGATTATTTAATGCCGAAGGAAACGCCGAATGAAATTCATGGCGGAGTTCAGGTTCTTGCAGGCGGGCCTGATAATGAATGGAGTGTAATCAAAAATATATACTTCTCTATGATCACGTCAGCGAAAGAATCAGTATGGATTGCCTCCCCTTATTTCATACCGGATGAGGATATATTCTCCGCCTTAAAGGTTGCGGCTCTGAGCGGAATTGATGTAAGGCTGCTGGCGCCTAGCAACCCTGACAGCCGTATTGTCTTCCATGCCTCCAGGTCGTATTACCCTGAATTACTTGAAGCTGGGGTGAAAATCTATGAATACAGGGAAGGCTTCATGCATTCTAAGATTATGATTGTAGACGGGCAGCTCGCTTCAATTGGTACATCCAATATGGATATGCGGAGCTTCCATTTAAACTTTGAGGTGAATGCGTTCTTGTATCGCACCAACAGTGTCAAAAAGCTTGTTCACGATTACTTGCATGACTTGCTTGTCTCTAATGAACTTCACAGTGAAACCTTTCAGAACCGCAACTTCTTCGTACGTTTCTTTGAGTCCTTATCAAGATTGCTATCTCCCTTCTTATAATTGCTTGCATAGGAGGATTATCAGCCCTTTTCTAGAATTAGAATAATGACCTTAATTCTAGAAAGGAGCTGTTTGGATGTTGATAGCGGCCGACGAAGAAGGAAGACTTGTTCATTCGACCCATTTGGCAGAACGAAAGAATCGAATATTCAAATGCCCCATTTGCCAAAAGCGTGTACTGTTCAAGGCGGGAAGCAGACGTATTCCTCATTTTGCCCATCAAAGAGAAGAGCGTTGTCCAGGCATGGATGAACCCGAATCCATTATTCATTTAGAAGGGAAAAATCTTATTTATGAATGGGCATTACAATGGGCGGAAAGGGCTGTGTTAGAGCAATATTACCATTCCATCTCCCAAAGAGCGGATATTGCCGTTCATGCGGATGGACTAGACTATGCGATTGAGTTCCAATGCTCAGCTCTTTCTGCAGAAAGACTTATCGAAAGGACAATGGGCTATCAGGAGGAAGGCATTGAACCAGTTTGGATTTTCCATTTACCCCTTCTTAAGAAAAAAGGCAGTATGGAGTGGTCACTGCCGGCATCTCTCCAATCGGCCATTCGATTATCCCCCTCAGGAGATTTATACCTCTTATTCTTTGATCCTCAAAACCCTAAAACCGTTCTTCTACTTCGAAATCTCATACCTATTACGAAAGAAATATTCTTTGGACAAGCTGAAAGGCTTCCGTTAAAAGGACGTACTATCCGACAATGGCTGAGGCCGAGAGCAAGACCTTTCTTGTATATACGGGAGTGGATGAGAAAGCGTGAAAGTCTGATTCGGAATGAGTGGAGGTATCAAGGAGCCAAGAATCCACTTCTTCGCAGCCTCTATTCCATTGGCATACAAGGCATGCTGCCGAAAATGATTGGCATTCCCCTCAAAAGTTCATTTCTGTATGGAAGTGCACCGCATCATTGGCAAGGGCTTGTCTTCATGGATTTGCTTAATTGCCAGCAAAAGCATGGAGAAATTACACACTGGGGAATCCGCCGGCATTTTATGGATAGACTACGTAAAAGAGAGATAGTGATCAGGAGCCTGCCCAGCGTAAAGATACCCTTCTTCGCTCCGGTAGAGGAATATATGAGATTTCTTGAAAAAACGGAATATTTAATAAAAAATAAAGAAAATAGCTATATAATAGAGGAAGGGTTTCTGACAAAAGAGATGCAGCATTCTACGATTAATCAGGTGGTGCTGGACTTTTTAAAAGAGGAACACAATGATTTATGGCGAAACTAATTTAGATATGTGATGAAATGGAGGGAATGAAATGGCAGCAGATGTAAACCAATTGCCAGAACGTAATGATATCCCGGTGGAGGACACATGGAGGCTTGAGGATATTTATGAAACAGATCAAGCTTGGGAGAATGAATTCAAGGAAATTCAGGAATCTCTTCCAAAGGGTAAACAATATCAAGGTAAATTAAGCGAAAGTGCAGATGTATTATGGGATGCCTTGCAATTTCAGGATGAGATGACAGAACGTCTTGGCCGCTTATATACATATTCTCACATGAGGTATGACCAAGATACGGGTAACACCTTCTATCAAGGTATGGATGACAGGGCCAAGAATCTGTATTCACAGGCTTCCAGCATTTTCTCTTATATCGTACCGGAGATTCTTTCAATCAATGAAGAAACAATCAATCGCTTCATGGAAGAGAAGGAAGAGTTAAAGCTTTATGCACAAGTACTGAAAGAAATTAATTTGCAAAGACCGCATGTGCTGTCTGCTGATCAGGAGGCAATATTAGCGCAGGCATCAGAAGCGTTAAGTGCCTCATCCAATACATTCGGCATGCTGAATAATGCCGATCTTCGCTTCCCGTCTATTAAGGATGAAAATGGTCAGGAGGTTGAACTCACTCACGGAAGGTATACAAGATTCCTTGAGAGCGCTGACCGCCGTGTGCGTAAAGATGCGTTTGAAGCGATGTACAAGACATACGGCCAATATAAGAATACATTTGCAAGCACACTTGCAGGAACGGTTAAGAAGGATAATTTCTATGCAAAGGTTCGTAATTATTCATCCGCACGTGAAGCGGCGCTTTCTGCCAATAATATTCCGGAAAGTGTCTATGAGAATTTAGTAGGTGCCATTCATGATAATCTTCATTTGCTGCACCGCTATGTCAGCCTGAGAAAGAAAATTCTAGGTGTTGATGAACTTCATATGTATGATCTGTACACGCCGCTTGTCAAGGACGTAAAGATGGAGATTCCATATGAGGAAGCGAAGGATTATGTCTTAAAAGGGTTGGCACCGCTTGGTGAGGATTATGTATCTGTTTTGAAAGAGGGCTTTGATAACCGCTGGGTGGACGTGCATGAGAACCGCGGCAAACGGAGCGGGGCTTATTCCTCAGGGGCATATGGAACGAATCCGTATATCTTAATGAACTGGCAGGATAATGTGAACAATCTGTTTACACTCGCACATGAATTTGGTCATTCTGTCCACAGCTATTACACAAGAAAGAATCAGCCTTATCAATATGGAGATTACTCCATTTTCGTTGCAGAGGTTGCCTCAACAACAAACGAAGCTTTACTGAATGATTATTTATTAAAGGAAATTGACGATGAGCAGAAGAAAATTTACTTATTGAACCATTACCTCGAAGGCTTCAGAGGCACAGTATTCCGCCAAACCATGTTTGCCGAATTCGAGCATTTAATTCATAAGATGGCTCAGGACGGAATTGCTCTGACGGCTGAAAGCTTTACAAAAACGTATTATGACTTGAATAAGAAGTACTTTGGCGAGGATATTGTGATTGATGAGGAAATCGGCTTAGAATGGTCTCGTATTCCACATTTCTATTACAATTACTATGTTTATCAATATGCAACTGGTTTCAGTGCTGCTGCAGCCTTGAGCAGTCAAATTCTCGAGGAAGGGCAGCCTGCAGTAGAACGCTATTTAGGATTCCTTGAGGCTGGATCGAGTGACTTCCCGATTGAAGTGCTGAAAAAAGCCGGAGTGGATATGACGTCTCCGGAGCCAATTGAGGCGGCATGCAAAGTGTTTGAAGAAAAATTAACCGAATTGGAACAGCTGTTAAATAAATAAACAAGGTAAAAGCGGAGGGCATATATCCCCTCCGCTTTCTTTCGTCTGGTCTAAAATCCTTTAAACCGTTTCTTATGCCGAATACCACAAATAAAAATCAGGAATGAAGCAAAAAGTATAGGAGAGGAAATGTAAAGCGGGATGACATGCATCAGCCCGAGAAGCTGCAGGAAGAAAGAAATCATGATGAGGCATAGCAAGCCGATGAGATAAAATTTTTTCATAAAGAATCCGTCCCTTTAGTTAATAAAATTTCGATGCTGCCTATTATTATCGTATGGCGGGCACGCAAATTTATGAAATGAATGTGACATTTTTGTGAATCGGTGAACAAAATGCTTGTCAGATTCATGAGGATTTGCTATATTAATATTGTGAAGTTGATCACTAGCAAACATTTACCCCTTTGTTTGACCGTGAAAAATTTCTCCCATCCCCTTTGTTCGTATGAAGAAGAAGACTCTGGCCGATTACAGAGTCTTCTTCTTGTATATTCAGGTATTTATTTTATTTTTATATAATATAGTAAAAGGGCTTTTTGAAATTTTTACCTATATCTCCAAAATGTTTCTGATTGCAGCGGAATATGCTCAACTGCCTGCTTCAACATTAATTTCTTCATTTCACGTTCAACCTCATGAGGCTCCATTTGATAAATATAGCTAAGCTCGGATGTGGTGACTACCTCAAATTCCTTTGCGCATTCTTCCAAGGCAGGCAATGCGTTGGCTTTCGGCTGGAATCCTAAAATCTCCTCAAGTATCTGCACATAAATCTCATATGGATAAGAGCCTGCGACCTTGATGCCTTCTTCCTCCATCTTCTGATTGAAGAAGACAAGGGAAGGGAGGTCCTGAACATCCATTTCCTCTGTTATCTTCAAATCACATTCCAAAGCTTTAATGGCACTATCTGATTGAAGGTCTCGAACGAATTCATCATAGTCGATATCTGCTTTCTCTGCACAAGTCAGAAGTGTATCAAGCGCATCTACGCATTCCTGGTTTATAAAAAGGGATTCTTGTATTTTCTTGAAATAACGATATCCTGCTTTTTTACCTTGAAGTTCTGCTGCCTTAATGGCAATTGATGTAATATGACCGGCAAATTCCTTCTCAATCCATAGCTTCTCACACGAAATGCCTGATTGAGAGGTCCTTGACTTCTCAGGCAGCCGTGTATGAGTTTGCTTGCTGAAGACATGCTTGAGCGCAAAATAATGGCCGTATTCTAGTTTCAGACGTTTGAGCGTGCGATCTAATCTGAAGCAGGAAGGGCAGGTAGGGTCAATAAATACATAGATTTCTAAAGGCTTTTCAAGAGGCTTGAAAAAATGATGCACGGTAGACCAATCATGCCAATTGGAAGAGGACGCTTTATGATTTGGCATAAAAATCACCGCTTCCAAAGGATTCTTTTGTGTTAATCATATGCTGGGCTGTCATCGTCAGCCGCCCTAATATATACTCTCTCAATGGATTTTCCACATTTACTGTATCCATCGCTCTTTCCATACACTCCAGCCAGGCCTCTGCCCGTTTTTGTGTTATTTCAAACGGCATATGCCTTGCTCGCAACATTGGGTGTCCATGTTCTTCTGTATAGATGGACGGTCCTCCAAGGAACTGAGTGAGAAACTGCTTCTGTTTACGTGCTGTTTCGCTCAGGTCTTTCGGAAAAATGGGAGCTAGAAGCGGATGGGATCCCACATTACCATAAAATTCATTCACTAATTCATGTAATTTAGCTTCTCCCAATGCCTCGTATGGTGTCAGATTTACTTCAGCCATACATCATTCTCCTCTATTTATAATTGGTTTTACATATAACCATAATTTTAGCAAGGGGGACCTTAATTTTCCAATATCCTGCTTTTCGACCGCGAATTGCTGAGCAAATAAAAGAAAAAGATGAGCATATGTTCGCTCACCTTCCTTACGCATAATATTGATGCAGCACCTTGTTGACATAGTTTTTTGTTTCCTCAAAAGGAGGAACTCCCCCGTATTTATCCACATTACCAGGTCCGGCATTATAGGCTGCAAGCGCAAGTGTGATATCTCCGTTATACTTGGAGAGCATATTCCGTAAATACTTCGTTCCACCCATAATATTATCATGCGGATCAAAGACATCAGATACCCCCAGCCAGGAGGCGGTGGAAGGCATTAACTGCATTAATCCGGAAGCACCTGCCATACTGACCGCGTCAGGGTCAAATCCGCTTTCTTGTTTGATGACAGCGCGTATTAACTTTTCAGGTACATCATAGGTTGTTGCTGCTTTACGGATGATATCGTCATAGTTCCCGCTTGCAGGATTGTATGATGCTTTAATCGTTTGGCTTGATGTCGGTTCTAAGCTGCCAAGCCCGGAATGAATCAAGGTTGCGATTGTTCCAAGCCCAAGTGATGAAGAATCATTGCTGGAACTAGAAAGCGCCTCTCCAAGCATAGATTGAAATAGGGCTGCTGTTTCTGGCCGGGTGTTGCTGTTTTGGCTTCCAAGTGTTGAAAAGGATTGAAGTGCCTGTATTTGCAGGGCGATAGGCAAGTCACTTGCCCTCATGTTGATCACTCCTCAAGTTTTTTCACTCTTTGCATCTCCATGAAAAAGCGTTTGACCTTATTATCGGTTGCCCGCGCTGGAATGTTTGCCGTTTGGAGCAATTCCTGAAAGATTATTTTTCCCTTCTCATAATGATTGGCTTCAAATTCAAGCTCATAATCAGTCACATCAAAATACGTGCTCTTATCAAAAACAAGCAGTCCATCTTCATAAGGGATTTCAGCTCTGGCAGTCGTTAAAGTTCCAAAGCAAGAGAGAAGATTTGGGTCAATGCCCATTAACCGGACTTTGTCATAAACTGGACCCTCTTGAATAGTTTCTCCTGAAAGGAGGGCTCTCGCTGCACCGGAATCAAGCGTGAGGTTTGTCTCAAGCAGTCCA
Organism: Bacillus sp. FJAT-27916; assembly: GCF_001183965.1. Taxonomy (GTDB): domain Bacteria; phylum Bacillota; class Bacilli; order Bacillales; family Pradoshiaceae; genus Pradoshia. The sequence continues at coordinate 3,021,303 of NZ_LFZV01000001.1, read as the reverse complement.
TGACCATCAGGCAGAGGCTGTTTCAAGGTCATTTCATACCGGCCGTTTTTTTCTCGGATACGAAGGGCGCTCTGGCAGTCCTTCAGGGCAAAGTTAGGCGTGTCGAAGTAATGGTTCTTCTGTTCAATAAATTGTTCATCGCTTATATGATGCGCCGCAATTAGGCGTTCGAATTCTGCATCCGACAATAAATTCTTAAATTCAATCTCAATTTGTTCAGACATGTTTTATTCCTCCAACTGTCATTAATGGTACCCTCTTATTATGACTTTTTGGTAAGTTTACATCAATCTTAGAAATGAGTTATATTCTTGTGATAAAATAGGAGGTAAGCAGCTAGAGAAGGAATGGTCATCACAATAAGTAACAAAAACTAAGTACATAATTGTTAAATAACAAACAGCCATAGGCTAATTTTGAATAGAACAGATAAAGACAGAACCGTATCCAGCTCGCTAAGGTATTGTTTATGAAAAGTAATCCAGGTGGTGGAGTCCATGAGTAGAAATTGGGATGAATTTTTAGCCCCGTATAAACAGGCAGTTGATGAATTGAAAATTAAGTTAAGGGGCATTCGGTCTCAATTTGATTTGGAAAACGAGCATTCTCCGATTGAGTTTGTGACTGGACGGGTTAAGCCAGTTGCAAGTATTCTAGATAAAGCATATCAAAAGCATGTACCCGAAGATAAATTAGAATCAGAAATCCAAGATATAGCTGGATTGAGGATTATGTGCCAATTCGTCGATGATATTAAACAGGTCGTTCTTCTGCTTCGGCAGCGAACCGATTTCACCATTCTCGAGGAACGGGACTATATCACCAATAAAAAGGCAAGCGGGTATCGCTCCTATCATGTCGTCATTGAATATCCGGTTCAAACCATTCATGGCGAAAAGAAAATCATGGCGGAGATTCAAATCCGGACGCTTGCCATGAACTTTTGGGCGACAATTGAGCATTCGCTGAATTATAAATACAATGGACAGTTCCCGGAAATATTGAAGAAAAGGCTTGAGAGTCTTGCAGAGGCTGCCTTTCACATGGATGAGGAAATGACCCAGATTAAGCTTGAAATTCAGGAAGCCCAAGCTTATGTCGTGAAAAAGAGGGGGAAAAACACTTAACAGGTGGGGATGAATATGAAGTATGCTGTCACGTCAAAAGGTGATACTAAATCAAATGAACTAATGCAAAAAATTAAAGATCAGCTGGACAGTCTCGGGGTCATTTATGATGAAGACCAACCGGATATTGTCATTTCCGTAGGCGGTGACGGGACATTGCTGTACGCTTTCCACCGGTACAGCTCCCGTCTTGATCGGACTGCCTTTGTCGGTGTTCATACAGGCCATCTAGGCTTTTATGCGGACTGGATTCCTGAGGAGATTGAAAAGCTTGCGACGGCAATCGCAAAAACGCCGTATCAGACGGTTGAGTATCCGCTGCTTGAAGTGACGGTCCGTTACAGCCATGGGGGCAGGGAGTCGAAATACTTAGCCTTGAATGAATCGACCGTAAAAAGTGTGGGCAGTACCCTTGTCATGGATGTGGAAATTAGGGGACAGTCCTTTGAGCGCTTTAGAGGAGATGGGCTTTGTGTGTCAACGCCTTCAGGCAGTACTGCCTACAATAAAGCATTGGGCGGTGCCATCATTCACCCATCCATTCCGGCGATTCAATTGACGGAGATGGCTTCCATCAATAATCGGGTGTTTCGGACAATCGGGTCACCGCTTATTCTGCCAGGGCATCATACCTGCATGCTGAAGCCGGTGACAAGCGATGATTTCCAAATTACGATTGATCATTTAAGTCTTTTGCATAAGGACGTGAAATCCATTCAATTTCGAGTGGCTGATGAACGTATCAGGTTTGCACGCTTCAGGCCATTCCCTTTCTGGAGAAGAGTTCGCGATTCCTTTGTGACAGACTGATTAGCAGGGGCCGAGTCATTCGGCCCTTTTTTCATGAGGTAAAGAAAGATTTGAAGATAAAGGATGAGTTTGATGGCAAAGCCGTTTATGTTACAATTCACTGCTGCAAAGGAGGAGGAGGGAATGCTCCTGCGCGAATTTCTAAACCGTAAAAAAATCTCCAAGGCGGCCCTGACTGATATCAAGTTTAGGGGCGGGAAGATCATGGTCAATGGGTGCATTGAAAATGTTCGGTATATCATTCAGCCTGATGATAGGATTATCGTTCAATATCCACCTGAAGCATGCAGTGAAAAGATGAAGGGAGATGATCTCCCGCTGACCATTAAATATGAGGATGATTATGTACTGGTCATTGAGAAGCCGGCAGGCATGAATACCATTCCTTCTCGGGAACATCCAACGAAAAGCCTCGCCAATGCTATTGTTCATTATTATGAGCAGATTGGGCATCAGGCGGCTGTCCATATTGTAACAAGGCTTGACAGGGATACATCTGGATTGGTACTGATTGCTAAGCATCGGCATATCCATCACTTATTTAGTCTGTTCCAGAAGGAGAAGTCCGTATCAAGGGAATATTATGCCTTAATTGAAGGACATATCCATCCTCCTGAAGGCCGTGTGGAAGGGCCGATTGGCCGTATGGCTGACAGTATTATAAAGCGAGAGGTCCGTCCAGACGGTCAAGCTGCGTTGACCCTGTACAAAACGATTCAGCACTATCCATCCTATTCATTGCTCCACTTGAAATTGATGACAGGTCGCACCCATCAAATACGGGTTCATATGTCACACATGGGACATCCTTTACTTGGGGATGATCTATATGGCGGATCGAGGGCTTTAATCAATCGGCAGGCACTCCATTGCGGTTTCTTGACATTCAATCATCCAATCACGGGTGAACAAATGCGGTTTGAGAGCGTCCTTTCACCAGATATGAGCTGCTTGATCAGCGAATAAGAAAAGAAGAAAGAGCTGAAAGGGAAGCGGTCCCATTCAGCTCTTTTCTCATTCGCTATAAACATGAAATTTCTCAGGCACAAATGGAAGAGAAGAATTCACTTGATAAAAGGTTTTCTCCGGATAACGAAGACCCGTCAATTTCCCTCCAAAAACAGCTCCTGTATCAATATTATACGTGTTGTTCTTCACTCTCGGCTCTAAAACAGGTGTGTGGCCATATACGATCATCGGATTGCCTGTATGCTTCAAAGCCCAATCGAGACGCTCTGGACGTCCATCCGGAAGACTTCTGCCCGTTATATCACCGTAAAGAACGAAGGTTTGCACCTTTTTATTCTTTACTCCAATTAGTTCCTTCTTGATACCGGCATGAGCGATGACAAGATTTCCTTTATCAAGGACGAGATATAACGGTGATTCCTCATATAGCTGGATGAATTTTTTTCTAACTTTTTTCCTTGTTTTCGAATCTAAGGCTTCAAGTTCAGCAACGGTAGTTTCCAATCCATGGGTAGCATGTACTTTATTCCCCAGGAAATACCGGTATAATTTATTGCAATGGTTTCCAGGCACATACAGGCCTTTTTTTTGCTGTATAACAAGCTCCCAAACAAATTCAATCATCTTAACGGATTCAGGGCCGCGGTCTGTAATGTCCCCAACAAATACAGGCAGATACCCTTCTGGATGATAGGGCATTCCATCCTCAAAGAGATAGCCCATCTTTTTCAATAGCTGCATGCATTCGTCAAAACATCCATGCACATCTCCGATACAATCATACATCATTGACCCTCCCATCCACTTCTCTATATCCTTCCCAGTGATTGCTTGTTTCAACTAAACCCTTTTTTGGTAAATGAATCATATAGAAATAGTATATCGTTCAACTAGCATGAATCAAAATGAACAATACTGTATTCACGAAAGGAGGCTAATTCAGTGGATGACCATAAGGTTTTAACAGACGGGTATGGGGCATTGCTGGCAGAGGGGAAATATGACAAATTCAGGGGGCAATATTTAACCCTCCACCCATATGACCAATCCCAAATATACATGCAGCTAAACCGAGAAGAGAGGACTATTGTCTCTTATTATCTATCACCGGAAGAAATGGCGGAAATAATGGGGAACCTCCTTGATGAGACAGAGCTGCTAGAGGATGCATTAAGCGATATGGACCCAAATTATGCTGCTTCTGTGATTGCCGATATGTATACGGATGACGCTGTTGACTTGCTCGAGAATTTAGAAAAGGAGCAGACTATTAGTTACTTAATGCTGATGGATAAGGACCGAGCAGAACCCATTCGCCATCTCCTTCATTATGAGGATTCAACCGCAGGGAGCATCATGACAACGGAGTACATTGGTGTCTCAGAGAATCAGACGGTCAGGGACGCTATGCAAATGCTTCGAAAAGAGGCATTGGATGCTGAATTAATCTATTATATTTATGTCGTTGACCACCAGAATAAGCTCACTGGAGTCATATCCTTGCGTGATTTATTGGTCGCTGCTGATGATACGTGGATCTTTGAATTGATGAATGAGCAAGTCCATTATGCAAAAGTAAGTGATGATCAGGAAACAGTTGCAAGGATGATGAGGGACTATGATTTCCTGGCATTGCCCGTCGTCGATTTCCAATTGCATATGGTCGGAATTATTACAGTAGATGACATCATGGATGTTATGGACGAAATTGCCTCAGACGACTATTCCAAGCTAGCAGGGGTATCTGAAATGGAAAAGCTAGATACTAATCCGCTTTCCTCTGCTCGAAAACGATTACCTTGGCTGATTATCTTATTGTTCCTCGGATTGATTACAGCAAACCTAATTAGTCATTTTGAGAGTGCTCTATCTCAAAAAGCAATCTTAGCAGTCTTTATTCCATTGATTGCAGGGATGGCAGGCAATACAGGAACACAAAGCCTTGCCGTCATCGTGCGCGGGATTGCCACTGGCGAAATTGCAGAAGAGAATAAATGGCTCCTCCTGTTGAGGGAAGCAGGTACAGGTCTTATCACGGGCGTTACATGCGGAATTCTCGTGACAATCCTTGTCTTTGCCTGGCAGGATGATCTTTTCCTAGCCATCCTTGTCGGTAACTCCATTCTTGTTTCCCTAATGGTGGCTACATTGGCGGGCAGCCTTGTGCCGCTGGTTATGAATAAGCTCAAAATCGACCCGGCTGTAGCTTCAGGACCTTTTATCACCACGATCAATGACTTAATCAGTATCGTCATTTATTTCGGAATGGCCACCATTTTCATGAGTCGCCTAGGATAATTTAGGAAATAGGCTTTACATGAAGATGGTTATTAGTATAAATTAGTATCAGGTACTAATAATATGTATTAATTATGGGGAGGATTCCTTTTATGAACGTGAATGTGGATAATAAGACAATTGTCATCATGGGAGTAGCCAATAAACGGAGCATCGCATGGGGAATTGCGACTGCCCTTTATAAAGCTGGGGCCAGACTGATTTTTACATACGCCGGTGAACGGATGGAAAAGGGAGTACATGAATTAGTCGACAGCTTAGAGGGAGGGAAAGACACCTATGTCCTTCCATGTGATGTCACAAGCGACGCAGAAATCGAAAGATGCTTCGCCGATATCCGCGAAAAATACGGAAAAATCGATGGAATCGCTCACTGCATTGCTTTCGCCAACAAAGAAGAATTAAAAGGCGAATACTTAAATACAAACAGAGAAGGCTTCTTATTAGCTCAAAACATCAGCTCCTATTCACTGACTGCCGTTGCCAAGGCTGCCCGGAACATGATGAATGAAGGAGCGAGCATCGTCACTCTCACTTATTTAGGTGGAGAAAGAGTTGTCCAGAACTACAATGTTATGGGAGTTGCAAAAGCAAGCCTCGAAGCAAGCGTTAAATACTTGGCCAATGATCTCGGACCATCCGGCATCCGTGTAAATTCCATCTCTGCAGGAGCCATCCGGACCCTCTCAGCCAAAGGAGTCGGCGACTTTAATACCATTCGTAAAGTATTCGAAGAAAAAGCCCCGCTCAGAAGACAAGTCACACAAGAAGAAGTCGGAGACACAGCCCTATTCCTCTTTAGCCCGTTATCAAGAGGGATCACAGGAGAAAACATTCATGTCGATTCAGGATTCCATATTTTGAGTTTATAATAGATCGATCCAGAAAGGGAGAAGCAGTGGCTTCTCCTTTTTTATTTGGTTATTCATTCTAAGCATGCATGGGAGAGTAGTGGAAGGGTGCGAGAAGGGTGGGAAGAGCCATGCATATCCCACCCCTTGCCCAGGCTGCGCATAGGAGAGATGGTGGAAGAGTGGGAGAAAGGTGGGAAGAGCCACGCAAGTCCCACCCTTTGCCCAGGCTGCGTATAGGAGAGGGGGTGGAAGAGTGGGAGAAAGGTGGGAAGAGCCACGCATATCCCACCCCTTGCCCAGGCTGCGCATAGGAGAGATGGTGGAAGGGTGGGAGAAGGATGGGAAGAGCCACGCATATCCCACCTCACGCCCATGCTGAGCATAGGAGTGGTGGAAGAGTGGGAGAAAGGAGGAAAGAGCCACGCACATCCCACTTCACGCCCATGCTGCGCATAGGAGGGGTGGTGGAAGAGTGGGAGAAGGATGGGAAGAGCCACGCATATCCCACCCCTTGCCCATGCTGCGTATAGGAGGGGTGGTGGAAGTGCGGGAGAAGGATGGGAAGAGCCACGCATATCCCACCTCACAGCCAGGCTGCGTATAGGAGAGATGGTGGAAGGGTGGGAGAAAGGAGGGAAGAGCCACGCATATCCCACCCCTTGCCCAGGCTGCGTATAGGAGAGATGGTGGAAGGGTGGGAGAAAGGAGGGAAGAGCCACGCATATCCCACCCCTTGCCCAGGCTGCGTATAGGAGAGGTGGTGGAAGTGCGGGAGAAAGCCAGTAAGTCGAGCTTATCCCCCCCTTTCGCTTAGTCAAATCTATTATCAACCTACTAACATTCTCCTAGGGTTTTATGCATGAATCTCTTCTTTTAACCATAAAAATAGACAGACTATTACACTATTTTATTAAAGGGAAAGATAAAGAAAAAATGGTAAGTAAAGTAAAAAAATCAAATAAATTGTAGTCATTTTCCAAAACCTGTGACATAATAAATCATAATATTTTAATAATTTATATTACTCAAATAATAATACATAATGTGCAGGAGGGAATTGTTTGGGGGACTCTGTGGTTTTAGATGTAAGAGAATTGACTATCTCATTTCGGACAGATGGTAAAGAGGTTCCTGCGGTTGAGAAGGTTGATTTTCAGCTAAAAAAAGGAGAAATCCTCGGGATTGTTGGAGAATCAGGGAGCGGGAAGAGTCTGACGTCCCTATCAATTATGGGACTATTGCCTAAGCCGCCGGCAATCGTTGATTCTGCTTCTTCAGTCATATTTAACGGTGAGGATTTGCTTAAATTGCCGGAGAAGAAGATGAGAAAGATTCGGGGAAACCAAATTTCAATGATTTTTCAGGAGCCGATGACTTCCTTGAATCCGTTGTTTACGGTTGGACAGCAGATGACAGAAGCATATCGGCTCCATCATGATACGAATAAGAAAAAGGCATTTGCTGAATGTGTGGCGATGTTAAAGCAGGTTGGTTTGCCAAGGGCTGAGAGTATGATGAAAAATTATCCCCATGAGCTTTCAGGCGGGATGAGACAGAGGGTTATGATTGCGATGTCCATGGTGTGCCGGCCGAAAATATTGATTGCCGATGAGCCGACGACAGCACTTGATGTGACGATTCAGGCGCAAATTTTGAAATTGATGAAGGATTTAAATGAAAAGACCGATACATCGATTATTCTTATCACGCATGATCTTGGGGTTGTTGCAGAGGTATGCGACCGAGTGCTCGTCATGTATGCAGGCAAGATTGTGGAGAAGGGGAATGTCAGGGATATATTTAAGAACCCGAAACATCCATATACAAAGGGGCTGCTAAAGTCTGTGCCTGATATTCGTCAAAAGGACAGCAAGCTGTATTCCATACCGGGCAATGTGCCTAAGCCAGGTACCATTGATAATGGCTGTGTGTTTGCACCGCGCTGTGAATATGCCATGCCGGCATGCGGAACCGTGTCTCCATCCTTGCAGAAGATCTCAAATGAGGGGCAGATGGTAAGATGCCTGTTATATCAAGGAGAGGGAGGGGAAGCGGCTCATGACGGAGCAGTTATTAAAGGTTAATGGCCTGAAGAAGTATTTCCCAATCAATGGAGGAATCCTCAGCCGCAAGCAAGGCGAGGTGAAGGCAGTAGATGATGTTTCCTTTTACGTGAAAAAGGGAGAAACACTAGGGATTGTTGGGGAGAGCGGCTGCGGCAAGTCGACGACAGGACGCCTCCTGATGAGATTGATGGATCCGACCGAAGGAAGTATCGTCTTTGAGGACAAGGAAATTATGAAGATGTCCAAAAGTGAGCTGAAGGCTGTTAGACGTGATATCCAAATGGTGTTCCAAGATCCCTATGCATCCTTGAATCCGCGCCATACGGTGAAGAAGATTTTAGAGGAGCCGCTAATTGTCCATGGAGTCGGTAATAAAGAGGAACGCGGAAAACGCATCCGGGAGATGATGGATGTCGTTGGATTAAGTACATATCATTTGGACCGCTATCCGCATCAATTCAGCGGCGGACAGCGTCAGAGAATTGGAATTGCCCGTGCCTTGATGACAAAGCCGAAATTAATTATCGCTGATGAACCTGTTTCAGCACTCGATGTTTCGATTCAGGCACAGGTTTTGAATTTACTTAAGGATATCCAGGCTGAATTTGGCCTGACCTATATATTTATCGCGCATGACCTTGGAGTTGTTCGGCATATCAGCGACCGCGTTGGTGTTATGTATCTCGGGAAATTGGTTGAATTGGCTAATAGTGAAGAGGTGTATACAAATCCGCTCCATCCGTATACGAAAGCTCTTCTTTCCTCCGTTCCCATTCCAGACCCGGATATTAAGAGGGAGAGAATTGAATTGACTGGTGATATTCCGAGCGCTTCAAATCCGCCAAGCGGCTGTGCGTTCCATACTCGCTGTGTCTATGCAATGGATGCCTGTAAATCCATTCATCCGGTCTATCAGGATGTTGAGAAGGGTCATTATGCTGCATGTCATCTATATGATGATGCCATCAGCAATGATAATAAAATCAAAAAATAGGGGGTTACACGTTTGATGAAAAAAAAGCTATTACTAGCCATGGTAAGCATCATGATTGCCAGTTTGTTTCTAGCAGCCTGTAGTTCAGGTGATGAGGAAACAAAAGGAAAATCAGGCGAAAGCGGCGATAAGAAGGATACACTTGTATATGGCCGCGGCGGGGATTCTACCTCTTTAGATCCAATCACAACAACGGAAGGGGAATCTTATAAAGTAACCATTAACGTATTTGAAACGCTATTAACGTATGGAGAGCAGGATACGACTCTTCATCCTGGACTTGCAGAGAAGTGGACTCCGTCAGAAGATGGACTAAAGTACACGCTCAAGCTTCGTGAGGATGTTAAGTTCCATGATGGAACTGATTTCAATGCAGAAGCAGTCGTCTTTAACTTTGAACGCTGGATGAATGGCAATGAAGAGCAATTCCCTTATTACACGATGTTTGGAGGCTACAAAGGGGATGAAGGGCATGTCATTAAAGAGGTAAAAGCGACGGATGAATATACAGTAGAATTTACGCTGAAGCGCCCGCAAGCTCCTTTCTTGAAGAACCTGGCAATGAGCAGCTTTGGAATTGCGAGCCCTACAGCGCTTAAAGAGCAGGGCGATGAGAATTTCAGCAAAAACCCAGTAGGAACAGGGCCATTTAAGTTTGCTGAGTGGAAGGCAAATGACAGCATCGTTCTAGAGAAAAACGAAGACTATTATGTGGATGGCCAGCCAAAATTAAACCAATTGATCTTCAAAGTTATTCCTGATAACTCTGCAAGATTGAATGCATTATCTACAGGTGAGATTGATTTAATGGATGGTGTAAATCCAACTGACTTGGAGAAAATCAAATCTGACAGCAATCTTCAAGCAATTGAGCGACCGGCAATGAATGTCGGCTATGTTGGCTTCAATGTGACGAAAAAACCATTTGATAATGTCAAAGTGCGTCAAGCGCTCAGCCATGCAGTAGATAAACAATCCATCATTGATTCCTTCTATTCTGGACTAGCGGTGCCGGCAAAGAACCCGATGCCTGACTCCATTGAAGGCTACAATGATGAAATCTCTGATTATGAGTTTGACTTGGATAAAGCCAAGAAATTGCTCGCAGAAGCAGGCTATCCGGATGGATTTAAGGCAGAGCTATGGGCGATTCCAGTTGCACGTCCATATATCCCTGAAGGAAATAAAATTGCTCAAGTTATCCAAGAAAGCTGGGGCAAGGTTGGCGTAGACGTAGAAATTAAAACGGTTGACTGGGCAACTTATCTTGACCAGGCAGCTGCAGGGGATTACCCAGCTTATATGCTCGGATGGACTGGTGACAATGGTGACCCGGATAACTTCCTTTACACATTGCTAGATAAGGATTCCATTGGGTCCAATAACTATTCCTACTATGCCAATGATAAGCTCCATGATATCTTGATTGAGGCACAAACAGAAGTTGACCAAGAAAAACGGAATGAACTATATAAGCAAGCACAAGAAATCATTCACGAAGATGCTCCATGGATTCCACTCGTTCACTCTACACCATTATTAGCTGCCGCAGCGGATATCTCAGGCTTTGTGCCGCATCCAACTGGCTCTGATTATTTCAAAACCGTAGAGTTTAAGTAAAAGTTTATGAGGAAGGGGCACCCGATAAGCATGACAATCTATTGGGCTGTCCCTTTCATTATGGGGGTAAAGTGACATGCTATCTTACACGATTAGGAGATTATTATCCGTTATACCGGTTTTGATTGGCATGACGATTATCGTCTTTGCAATTGTACGGGCGATTCCAGGTGACCCTGCTCAGGTCATTCTCGGTCAACGGGCGACGGCTGATGCGATTGCCAATTTGACGAAGGAGCTAGGGCTTGATCGGCCTTGGTATATCCAATATTTCGATTACATAAAACAATTATTCTCCGGTGACTTGGGAACCTCTTTAAGGACGAAGACACCAATTGCAGAGGAAGTGTGGCCCTATATCGCCGCAACATTGGAGCTGACATTTGTTGCTATGCTGCTTGCAGTGTTTATTGGCGTCAACGCCGGTATTATCAGTGCATGGTTTTCAAATTCTTGGTTTGATTACTTGGCGATGGTATTGGCATTGATTGGTGTGTCAATGCCAATATTTTGGCTGGGACTAATGGAGCAGTGGGCGTTTTCTATCCAATTAGGATGGCTTCCGACCTCTGGAAGGGAGAATGTCCGTGATCCGATTGATTCGATTACGAATTTGTATTTAATTGATACGTTGATACAAGGTGATTTCGGGCAATTTGTCACAGCTGTTAAGCATTTGATATTGCCAAGCTTTGCGCTTGCAACGATTCCGATGGCCATAATAGCCAGAATGACCCGTTCTACGATGCTGGAAGTGATGAAATCTGACTTTATCCGTACAGCAAGGGCGAAGGGGGTTAGCATGTTTTGGGTGGTGTACAAGCACTCCTTAAAAAATGCGTTCATCCCTGTCCTGACCGTTATTGGACTGCAGACAGGCCTTCTTCTCGGGGGAGCTATTTTAACTGAGACGATTTTCGCATGGCCTGGGATTGGAAGATACTTATATGATGCGATTAATTATCGGGATTATCCGGTTATACAATCAGGCATTCTTTTGATTGCGACAGCCTTTGTATTTATTAATTTAATCGTCGATCTTCTCTATGCACTTGTGGATCCAAGAATAAAATACTCCAAATAGAGGATGTGAATATAGTGGCGGAGTTGGCTGGAAAGACAGAATTACAGCTTGATACAAAACCGAAGTCTCCCTGGGTTGAGGCCTGGATTATTTTTAAGAGAAACCGCTTAGCGCTTGTTGGTCTCGGCATTGTTCTCTTCTTCGTGTTATTGGCGATATTTGCCCCGTTCATAGCGCCTTATGGCATCAATGAGCAAGATTTAACCAAGCGATTGCTGCCTCCATCGGCCGATAATTGGTTTGGAACAGATGACTTTGGGCGGGACATTCTGTCTCGTGTCATCCATGGGGCAAGAATCTCGCTTTGGGTAGGATTCTTTTCCGTTTTAGGATCCGTTATTATCGGGGCTATGCTTGGTCTTATTGCGGGCTATTATGGAGGCTTGATCGATACGGTCATCTCTAGGTTCTTTGACATCCTGCTTGCTTTTCCAAGTATTTTGCTCGCGATTGCGATTGTATCTATTTTGGGACCATCTCTTCAAAATGCCCTTATCGCGATTGCGGTAATTAATATTCCGACCTTCGGAAGGTTAATCCGTTCGAGGGTACTAAGCGTAAAGCAGGAGGAATACATATTGGCAGCGAATGCACTAGGCATGTCAGATGGCCGGATTATCTTCCATCATGTCTTGCCAAACAGTATCACACCGATTATTGTTCAAGGAACATTGGCTATAGCGACAGCCATTATTGAAGCAGCAGCACTAGGGTTCCTTGGGCTTGGCGCTCAGGCTCCTACACCAGAATGGGGGAAAATGCTGGCGGATGCGAAAGGATATCTCGTTCAGGCACCTGGTACGCTTTTCTTCCCAGGTCTTGCCATCATGCTGACTGTCCTTGGGTTTAACTTATTAGGAGACGGACTGAGGGATGCTCTCGATCCGAAAATGAAGCAGCAATAAAATAAGAAACGCCTCGTGTATGGGACTTTCATGCCGGGCGTTTTTTTCGTTCTTTGCAGCTTGGAAATATTCCTAGGCTTTTGCGCATATGAATGAGTAGGTAAAGTTCGCGGGTCAGGAGGGTATATGATGAGCAATAAACATGAGCAAGAAGGGATACTGCCGGCAAATGCCTGGCTTGATAAAGAACAATTAAAATTACGCATAATGGAAGAAGAAATAGTGGAGATTGATGATTTTTTTACGAATTTGGCAGCGAAGGAGATGATGGAACGAGCTGAAGGCGATTCGAAAGTGGAGGGGCTGCCATTTGATGGGGGTGAGGTGCCGACAGTGCTAAGTTTCGGTGTAGAGAAAAAGAAGGATGAACGTACTGAACTTTTGGATGCTGATGAGGCGACCTCTTACCTGAATGGTACGAAGCGCAAGAAACTAGAGGATATGACTAAGGATGAATTGGTTCGTTACTTGGCTCAAATACCAGCCTTGATGCCGAGACCCATCTGTGATTTCTTCATTGAGGAGAAGACGCTGAGGGGAACGGTTGAAAAGGTTAAAGGAGAATTTGTCTATATAAAGGTGGCGTTCGGGAAGAAGTGGATTAAACATCCGATTAAACAAATCAAAGGGATCAAAATCGTCCGTTTCTAACCATTTGACGAGTGAGGACATTTATAATAGACAAACCTCCTCCCTTTTTCATAAAGTATAGTATCTGGGGAAGAAGGAGGACCTGAATAGTGAAAGGACAAAGAAAAGTCATTCAGCCGGTACCTAAGGTAGGAACCTCCGCGGTAAAGAAGAAAGGCTGCGGATGCGGGAAATGGAAGAAGGCAGTCCGCCAGCAAGGATAAATGAAGTGAAACGTCGCTAATGCGGCGTTTTTTTATTTGTAAGCCTGCGGATAAAATTTCGAATCAGGCAGAGAATAAAGTCGAGTGAGTTTTATAGTAGGGGTGAAAAAATAGTGAGGAAAATCTATCTGGTATCAATAACCATGCTTCTTTTCTCGATTTTTTTAGGGGGATGTGCTGGTGATTCGAGCAGCAAGGAAGCCATTCGGTCGCTTATCTCATCAGTAGACATGGACCCTGTGTATTTGGGCGGGGATAAGGAAGCGCCGCTCGAGAAAATCAAAAAGACCGTTGCCGATCATGATGAAATATATGATGTGGCGGTCGTGCAGAATGGAAAGGACATATTGGTTGCCTATAAGGTGAAGCATTTGAAACGCTTCAAGATGGCATCAATTGATAAAGACTTGACTAGTGATTTGAATAAGAAGTTTAAAGGTTATGACATTGTCATCTCGAGTGACATGAAAATATTCCTTGAGGTTGTCGAACTAATCGTTCAAGTACAGGATAAAGGTTATTCAAAAGAGAAGGCAAAGAAATGGTTTGGAAAGATAGAAAATCTTGAAAAAGAAATGACTTAGGTAGGTGAAGGGCAATGGCTAAAAACAATAAAACACCTGAGCAAAAACAATATGAGAAATTGGAACAAAAATATGAGACGAAACGTCCGGTTTTAAAGAATTGCTTAAAGGCCTTTTGGGTGGGAGGATGCTTCTGTTTAGTCGGGCAATTGATTACGTACTTTTATATTTTTTTCTTTAATTTCACAGAGCAGACGGCAGGGAACCCAACGGTTGCTACGATGATTTTCATCGCGATGCTTCTGACGGGCTTTGGTGTATATGACCGAATTGGACAATATGCCGGCGCAGGAAGTGCTGTTCCGGTGACAGGCTTTGGAAACTCAGTGATTTCAGCTGCGATAGAGCACCGTACAGAGGGGCTCGTCCTTGGTGTGGGAAGCAATATGTTCAAACTGGCAGGGTCGGTTATTGTATTCGGTGTATTCTCTGCCTTTGTCGTTGCGCTGATCAAGCAAATATATCAAATGATAATAGGAGGGTAATTATGCTGAGTGGCAAACAATCTTGGCTTTTTCAGAATCATCCTGTGATTACCTCCACGGGTGTCAGCGTAGGCCCCTTTGAAGGTCAAGGGCATCTTCGCGATGATTTTGACATTATTCATGATGATTTATGGCTCAATGAGGATTCCTATGAGAAAGCGCATCGTGTCCTCCTTGAAGAAGCGGCCAGCTGTGCGATAGAGAAAAAGGGATTGAAAAATGAGGATATTCAATTCCTGTTTGCGGGAGATTTAGTGAATCAAATTACCCCGACAAGCTTTGCGGCAAGAACAATGGCGATTCCGTATCTTGGGCTTTTCGGTGCATGCTCAACATCGATGGAGGGGCTGGCACTCGCAGCCTTTGTCGTCAATTACCGAGGGGCGGAGAAGGTGCTGACAGGTGCATCGAGCCATAATGCGGCCATCGAGAAGCAGTTTCGCTATCCAACAGAGTACGGGGGGCAAAAGCCGCCGACCGCCCAGTGGACCGTGACTGGTGCAGGAACTGCCCTGCTTGAGCAAAATAAGAAAGCTGCTTCGAATCAAATTGTTGTGAAGAGTGCGACAATCGGAAAAGTAATTGATTTGGGGATGGCAGACCCGTTCAATATGGGAGGAGCGATGGCACCGGCTGCGGCAGATACCATTGCTGCTCATTTCAGCGATTTCAATTTAAAGCCCGACCATTATGATTTAATTGTGACGGGGGATCTTGGGAAAATCGGCCAAGCGACAGCTCAGGATCTATTAGAGCAAAAGGGTCTGAAGTTGAAGGAAGGGCAGTTTCGTGACTGCGGTCTTATGCTTTATAAGGATGACCAGAACGTACAATCTGGCGGGAGCGGGGCAGGCTGCTCTGCAACCGTCCTTTACGGCCATTTACTGAATGAGATGAAAAAGGGCACCTATAAACGGATTTTACTAGCGGCAACCGGGGCCTTGCTTTCGCCGCTAACGGTACAGCAGAATGAATCCATTCCATGCATAGCACACGCTGTGTCTATTGAGATGGAGTAGGGAAGGGAGGAAAGCTTATGCTAGCCATGTTCTTTTGGGCTTTTGTCGTTGGCGGGCTGATTTGCGTAATTGGCCAGCTTCTTTTTGACATTGCCAAGCTGACACCTGCCCATACGATGAGTTTATTGGTTGTAACTGGTGCGGTCCTTGGGGGCTTTAGGTGGTATGAACCACTTGCCAATTTTGCTGGAGCAGGAGCAACGATTCCGATTGTCAGTTTCGGCAATTCCCTTGTAAACGGGGCAATGCAGGAGGCAGGCCAGCATGGACTTGTAGGTGTATTGACTGGAATGTTTGAGATAACATCCTCCGGGATCTCTGCTGCGGTTGTTTTTGGTTTTCTTGCAGCCTTAATTTTTAAGCCAAAGGGATAAATGAAATAAATGCTGGAACAAAAAAGACAAGGTTAAGCGCCTTGTCTTTTTTAGGGTTGCAGGCAAAGCTCTAACTCTTTCGAAGAGATTTGGTTTACCTTATTATATTTCTCTTTATACAAAACCTCGATGATATCCTCAGGTGTCAAGGATGCCGTCTCATCTAGAATATTCATTTGCAAATACAGCGGGACGGGAATCTGCCCGTGGAAAAGGGGAGGCTGTACATATTCTACTTCGGCAATCTGGAAGCCTAAGCTCTCAAAGAACTTTAGTCTTTTGAGGTTGATGGCATATTCCTCCTCATCATGGGCCGTTGTTTCTTTTTCTGTCTCCAGGACAACAGCGCTAAGAGATGGGTAGCCGCTTGCTTTTGCGTCTAGTTGAAGCCGCCTGCACATTTCCTCAATCGTTTTCTTCCCTAATCCTATCCCGCGCTTTTCTGGGTGGGCAGCTAGATAGACGATGTATCCGAAATTGGCTCGAGCGAAATAATGGGCTGTTGCCATCGAAATCACCTTCCCATTCTCTAGGCCAACGAGAAAATGATAGACATTCTCGCTTGAGCTAAGGGTCAGGCTGCGTCGGAAAAGATCGTGGCTTTCACGCACTTCCTCTGGAAATGATTCATCATATAAGCTAAGAGCTTCATTAAGTAATGAATCTGAATCATGTAAGTCTAACTCTTTCCATTCAATATTCATAATGTCTCAATCCTTGCTGTGTTTTTACCTTAATTGTAGTGGATGTCTCAAGGGTGAGACAAGGGCAAATTAAAATAGGTATTTGAAGCTGTAATTTAGCCCAGACAGGGAGACCGCTTTTCTCATATGTTATGAGTGTACTAAGCGAAAGCGAGGTGACTTACATGTTTGGATGTTACGGCTACGGTGGCGGCGGCTACGGCGGCGGCTATGGCGGCGGCTGCGGCGGCGGTTATGGCTACGGCGGTGGAGGCTACGGTGGAGGCTACGGTTCTACTTTCGTGCTAATCGTTGTTCTCTTCATTCTGTTGATAATTGTCGGCGCAAGCTTCTGCTAATCTGAATATGGTTGTAAAGAAGAGATCCTGTTGTCTCTTCTTTACTAACAAAGTACGATGGAGGGTTCAGTCCAGCTGGACCCTTTTTATATATAAATTCTTAAACACATCTTCAGGCTGGGCATCATATGATGGCATTATCGAGAAGGAGGCTGAAATATGGATAACGGGTTCTTTAAAAACATGGAGAAGAAAACAGGCGTAAACATGAAAGAAATTATGGAATTGGCTAATTCCCTGCAGAATGCAAATTTCAAAGATGAGAAAACGGTCCGTTCCGTTATTAAGAAGGTATCCCAAATTGCTAATAAACCGGTTCCGAAAGAGATGGAGGACCAGCTGGTCAATTCAATCATTAAGGACGGGAAATCCCTTGATTTTAATACAATCTCAAAAATGATGAACAAAAAATAAAAAGGGAAGGAGCCCCTTGCCCGCATGATGGAAACGGCCGCCGTTCTCCCGAATAAATCCGGGATACATAGGGACCCTTCCTTATTTTGCGGTCATGGCGGCTCCTTTTTTCAAGCTGTTTAAGAAACGGGAAGGTTTGGCTGATTTGCCGCGCCTTTTTGATGAAATGGACATATAAAGCTCGGAGCATGCCCGGGTAACAGCTACATATAATAGGCGTCTTTCCTCCTCAATAGGCTTGCGGTCTCCATCACGCCATGCTTCCAGTGCATAGTCATGAGGCATGCAGCCTTCCACACATCCTAAGAGGTATACATATTTATACTCCAGCCCTTTGGAGCGGTGAATCGTGCCAAGCTGTATGGCGAATGGCTCATCCTTGGAACGTTTCTTGACCTCCTTAGACATCGCGACCATATGGGTAGCATGATCGACAAAGTCCTGCACAGATGTGAATTTGCTTGCGGCTACTTTCACATCCTTGATTTCATCAGATCCTTTATCCATCTTATTGCCCTCATTGCCGCGTTTTTTTAAATAGTTTTGGAAGCCGAGCTCTTTCTCGATTATTTCAATCGCGACATCTGGGCGCATCTCTTTCAATGTGCGGATAACGGATACAGCCTTCTCGATGGTTTTCTTTTGGAACGGCTTTAATCCGCCGATATGGGCTAAAGCGTCAAGCAAGGTGCAATCATTCAAGATGGATAGGGCCTTTGCATCCTGGGCTGCTGTTTTCCGCAAATAAAGGGGCGGGAGTAAGTCATTTAACATACTAGGATCATCCGGGTTCAGGCTTGCCTTCAAGAAAGCGAGGATGCCCTTAACGGCCCGGCGATTATAAAAGGAATCATAATCAGCATCTACTCTGAAAGGAAGGCTTGAGACAGCTAGGCGTTCAAAGATGGCTCGACTCATCACATTTGTTCTATAAAGAATCGCAAAATCATTTGGTGAAGCACCATTTCGAATCTTTTCCATGATATCCGTCATAATCATCACACTTTCCATCTCCTCATCATGTGGATAAAACAGGACAGGAGCCGGTGATTGATCATGAAGAGCCCTCATTTTCTTTGGTGTGCGGACATGGTTTTGAGCAATGATTTGATTGGCGGTCTGGACGATCTTATGACCTGAACGGTAATTAGCGGCAAGATAAACCGTTTCAAGATCAGGGAAGTCGAGTGATAAATTCAGCAGGAAGGATGAATCACTTCCGCGGAATGAATAGATGGCCTGATCATCATCACCTACGAAGCAGATGTGCTCGGCTCTGTCCGTCAGCAATCGCATAATTTCATATTGCACTCTATTAATATCCTGAAACTCATCCAAAAGAAAATAGCGGAAACGATTTTGATAGGCTTTCAGAAGAGCTTGGTCGGATTTCAGAAGTGTATAGCAGCCAGTCTGCATATCATCAAAATCAAATTTATCGTGCGTTTCTTTATATTGCTCATATTTCTTGTAAAGCTCTAAAGCAGAGTGTTCGAAATCACCTTCTGGGCGGACATCGCTCGGCAGGTACAGGTCATTCTTCCATTTGCCAATTTGCTGTATGCAGGCATCAAACGCAAATTCCCGTTCATCAAATCCAAGCTCAGAAGCTGCCATCTTAAGAATATATTCTTTTTCTCCATCAAATTTAATTAGTTTTGCAGAGTTCCATTTATGCGGATCATGGTGCATGAGAATCCGATAAAAAATCGCGTGAAACGTACCGGTATACAGCGACTGCAGCATGGAAGGATTCATGCCTGGCATCTTTTTAAGTCGTTCTTTCATCTCAAGGGCAGCCTTAGAGGTGAAGGTGACAAGCATGACAGACTTAGGATTGACTCCCTTCTCAAGCAGAAGATAGGCAGTGCGGGAAGTGAGCACCCTAGTCTTACCGCTTCCGGCACCGGCAAGGACCAGCAGATGGCTGGCATCGGTTGTTACGGCTTTAGATTGCTCCTCATCGAGCGGCCAGCCATGTTCCTTCAGCATCTCTACAAAGGGATGGGAGCTAGCGAGATGGCTGGCTGCCAACTGAACGAATGGAGGCAGGTTTTTAATGTGAAAGGATGGCTGCCAATCGTGATTCCGATTTGATTCAACAGCTGTGATGGAACGAGACTGAGGCAGTCGGAATCCTCCGTACTCGACACTTTCCTTTGTTGCAGGTACAGCACCGCTTTTTGCTTTTGGCTTTTCAGGGCATGGCGGGACTGACGCATCTTTATGAATAAAGTGGGGATTATCATGAATCCCCAAATAGAAAATAACTGCTTGATGGCATGAGGGACAATGCAATTCACCGTTCTTACCGGCCTCATGAACACGTGTATAAGCCTCTTTCGGCCAATCTTCCAATGTAATATATTCATTCTTCCAATAAGCTGTTTTCATTATCAGATTCCTCATTTATATCTTTTTTGGCTTTCGACAGACAAATATAATCTTAACAAAACGTAAGGTAGATTACAAAGAGGGATGACGGTTTCTTCTAGATAGAAATGGGGTATGTTAATAGATGGGAAGAGGTGATACCGATGAGCTATATCATGCCATTCACGCAGTTTGAGTATGTTCAATATACGAATAGAACGGTATCTGCAGAGAGTATGAGGAAGAATGGCATCACCGGCTTAAAGGCTGTCCAGCCGATTCTTTTTCTTCGCAGGAATGAAAACGGAGTAACCCATACTGAAGAGAACAAAGAAGACCTGATTTACCCGATGTCTGGCTTAAATACAGGCAGCAGAAGCCACCGTATTCCTGAAGCATTAGTCAACCAGACGATGAGTGATCTTATCGGTGTTGGGAAGTTTATTAATTTGAGCATCTAATACTAAAAGCCTCTTGAGAAGATAAGAGGCTTTTTCTTGTGGAAAGAAAAACGAGAGACAATCTCCCGCCTGCTGGCAAGGGAGATTGTCTCTCGTTGTCGTTACAGCCGTTTTTTCATTGTTCGATGAGGGATTCCGGCATCAAGAAATTCCTCAGATATAATGCCATAGCCAAGTGATTTGTAAAAAGGAATTGCCTGTACCTGCGCATTAAGCTTCGTAATCTCCAGTCCTTGTGAAAGGGCATGCTGCTCAATGGCTTCCATTAAGGAGCGCCCAACACCGGTTGAACGGGCTTGTGGCAAGACACAAATGCGTTCAACCTTCCCGTAGTTATCAACAATACGGAAGCGACCGGCTCCAATCGGTTCATCATTCTCATTCATGACGAGAAAATGAGTGGATTCCTCCTCAAGATGATCGATTTCTTCCTCAACAGTCACCTTTTGTTCATCGACAAAAACAATCTTTCGTACTTGATAAGCCTGTTGTAATTCTTCTTCGTTCGTGACGATCTTGATGTCCATCAATTACTGGTCCTTTCCAAGTAAGAATGTTTCATATACTGTCCATGTCCCATTTTCCAGCTGATAAAGAAGGTGGAAGCGATCAACGGTTTCTTCATGTTCAAATTTCATTAAGCTCAACTGGCCGAGTACATCATGCATTTCCTTATCAGAAAGGTCTTGGCCAATCGTTAAATGCGGAACAAATGTATAAGGCTTATCCGTGCCAAGCTCTTCCGTGTGAAGGGCTTCATGAAGATTGAACAGTTCTGGATTCGGGTCAATCTTTAAGTAAATGACGTTATTGATTGGTTGAAAGGTACTTACCTTTAAGACCTTTAAGGTAAAGGGCTCATGCTTGGTTGAAACTTCTTTTAGTATAGTTGAAATTCGTTTGATGTCTTCTTCTTCGGTGGATGAAAAGGTTGACTTGAGCGTTACATGCGGCGGAATGAATTTGTAGTGTGCATCGTAGCGTTTTCGATATGAATTAGCTAGGTCCTGCAGCTTTTTTGAAGGAAAAATGGCAATGCCAAAGTTCATGATTGTACCTCCCCGAATGGTTAATGATAAGGTGATTATATTATAGCAAAAGTTTAAAACATTCACTATTCAGGTTAATTCCCGAATAGCCATAACAGTGTTCGTTCCATATCTGCCTGCCAAGAGCGCCAAGTGTGATCACCGCCGTCTATTTCCTCAAAGAAAGAAGGGAATCCTTGACTTTCAATAAGCAGGTTCAATTCCCGGTTAGGGGTTAGAAAATCAATGACCTCCTGCCTGGTCGTTTGAACCGCTGTTTCCTTATTGCCAATCACATGGTAAATATGCATGAGATGCGGATAAGAAAACTGTTCGACAGCCTCTAGAACGCTCTCGTTGACGAGAGGCGAATGGAGGGCAGCCTTTCCGAAGGTGTGCGGGTAATCAAGGGCGGTCATTAAAGAAACGGTTGCTCCGAGGGAGTCACCGATAAGCGCCCGGCTCATGCCAATATGATAGGTTGGATACTCCTCCTCTAGGTATGGCAGGAGCTCGCGGGCAAGAAACCGCTTATAGGCTTCAAATTTATCACCGCCAGGGTAGTATTTATCCCAACGGTCTTCGCTGTTACGATAAGGAATACCCACTATGATAATATTTTCGATTTTCCCCTCCTCTAGTAAACGGTCTGCTACTCTCCCAATCTTGCCCATTTGGAAATAATCCTTCCCGTCCTGTGCGATGAGAAGGGAATACTTATAGAGCGGAGAAAATGACGCAGGGAGATAGAGGAGTAAAGGGACCTCTTCCTGCAAAGCCTCGCTGTGAAACATCTTATCGATGATGGTGCCTGTTCGTCTGGACATTTATTTCACCTCATGTAATCGTATACATGTCTATTCTAGCATAAGATGGTAAATTTAATATATTTGAGATTTCAAAATGCTCTGAACCTTATAAATGGTATAATTAGAGAAAGCAAGTAAAGGAGTTATGAAGAGATGAAAAAAGAGCATGTACACAGTAAAACCGTCACGAAAGCCGCAAAGCAGGCTTTGCATAAACGTGGTGTCAGTATTGATTCTATTGCTAAAATTGTCTATCAAATGCAATTACCCTATAACGATAATTTAACGATGGAAGATTGTATATACAGTATCGAACGTGTTCTCATGAAGAGGGAGATTCAGCATGCCATTTTAGTGGGAGTGGAACTGGATATGCTTGCGGAGAAAAAGATGCTGTCTGAGCCTTTACAGTCTATAGTGGAATCGGATGAGCCGTTATTTGGCGTTGATGAAACCATCGCCTTTGGAGCAACCCTTAGTTACGGCAGCATTGGGGTGACGACATTTGGTCATCTCGACAAAAATAAAATAGGAATTATCCGCTATTTAGATACGAAGAAAGAAGGGAGCGGCGTTAACACATTCCTTGATGATTTGGTGGCAGCCATTGCTGCTAGCGCTGCATCGCGATTAGCTCATCGTGAACGTGACATAGAGGAATCCTTGACAGAAAAAGAAATAAAAGATATCGATCATGAAGAGTTGATAGGCTGAAGTGAAGAGGTACTTGCCGTACTATCCGGCAGGTGTCTCTTTTTTTTATAGCGGGAGTATGGCAAGTGACAAGCCGCCATTTCATATGCTGTAGGGGAAACTTACACCCCCCGAGAGGAAGTGGATCAAATGAGCAATGGCTCACTGGCTTATCATGAGGCACTTGAGCTCCATGAATTAGTCGCAATGGAATCGAATATGCTAATGACGTTGAAGAAGGAAGTCGGCAATGTACCTTGTCAAGAATTAAAGAATCTTTATACTGCCACGATAAAGGTGATGCAGCGCTATTTAAAGGATTTGCTCGCCTTCTTTCCAAAGGCACCAACAAGAGAGGATGCCGAAGAGCGTGCCCAATTGGATAAGGGATATTATGCAGGAAGTATCTTGATTCAGGTCAAGACGCTAATCCGCTCATATGCCATTGCCATTACGGAAACAGCAACACCGGTATTGAGAAGAACCTTGGTGAATCAGCTGAATGGATTGATTGACCTGCATGCGCAAATCTTTCATTATATGAGCAAGAAAGGGTTGTATCATGCATTTGATATGCAGAAGCTGATTGATTCAGATATCAAGAACGCCAATAAGGCGATTGATATGAAGTACTAGTGAAAAGCTCCTGATGAGGGGCTTTTTCGCTTGTTTGGGAATCAACGTTCTCCCTGCTATAATGGGGGTAAAGAGGTGATTGTATGTGCGGGAGATTTACCTTATTTTCGACGTATGAAACAATCATTGAACGATTTGCGATTGCAGCAGGAGCAATCGATGAGGCAGACTTTCAGAAGAGCTATAATATTGCCCCTTCCCAGCAGGTGCTTGCCGTTATCAATGATGGCTCACAAAATCGGCTGGGCTATTTGCGGTGGGGATTTATTCCTTCCTGGGCAAAGGATGAACGGATTGGCTATAAAATGATTAATGCCCGTGCGGAGAGCTTGAGTGAAAAAAGGAGTTTCCGGAATGCGTATCAAAATCGCCGCTGCCTCATTGTTGCGGATGCCTTTTATGAGTGGAAAAGGACGGAGGAAGGGAAAACTCCCTATTGTATTACGCTGAAATCCAATGAGCCATTCGGATTTGCGGGACTATGGGAGACGTGGAAATCGCCGGATGGGAGTTCAGTCCATTCCTGTACCATCATTACAACTGATGCAAATGAAGCAGTTTCTTTCGTGCATGACCGTATGCCTGTCATTTTAAAGCAAGAGGCTGAACAGCTGTGGTTAAATCCGAGCGTTCATGATACAGCCATCTTGGACAAGGTGTTAACTCCGTACAATACGGATGAGATGGAAATCTTTGAGGTATCAAAAGAGGTAAACTTGCCGAGGAATAATTCATCCAAGCTGATTGAACGTATAGGCTGATCATCTTAGCTCATCCCTACTATACTTAGAACGATTGCAAGAAAAGAAAGGATGAGAGCCTTGCCTGCAGCAAAGAGAGAAGGCCTCTTTTTTGGCACAATGATGTGCTTTGGAATGGTACTTGTTATGACATTTATAATATGTGGCTTAATGGGGTCTTAACGACTGTTACGTTTATGGAGCTATTATTAAGCTTCGCGGCTGGGTTTGTCATTGCCCTGTCACTTGATTTATTTGTCGTTGGTCCGCTTGCCAGAAAGGCTGCGTCAAAGGTATTTCCGACTAAAACGAAAAAAATTCACATGGTATTGAAAATGTCTGCATTTATGGTGTTTGGGATGGCGGCCACTATGTCTGTCTATGGGCTGATTACCGTTCATCTGCACGCAGGCACTGCCGGGGTATCTTGGCTAAGCGCGTATTTGTCCATCTTTTTAAAGAATTTCATTGCAGCCTTCCCATTACAATGGCTGATTATGGGGCCAATTGTTAGGTATTTGTTTGTGAAATTCATTAAAGAAGACACTTTGTCGGCATTAGAGGCAGAATGAATAGAAAAGACCGTCAACTTTATGGAGTTGACGGTCTTTTTTTGACTAATCGGCCGCTCATTGGACATTTCCCTATGGCCGGTTGATTGTCATCCGTTATCATGTACTGTTTCCATTCCCGCTTTTCTTCGTCATCATAAGCACCTAAATCGGGATGGATAGGCATTCCTTCAATTGCTTCTACTTTACGGCGAATGGCATCAATGGCTCGTTTTCCTTGGGGAGTCTCATAGGTGATATCCTGAAAAATTCTCCTTGGCTGAAAAATCAGCACAAGGCATGGACCTACATTCCTGGTTGTGTGCTTTTCGTAGATTGGCGCATTCCCGGAAATGAAAATCGGTTCACCCCCGAAGGAAAATTCCCATAATGGGTCATCTGGGTTGAGCGGAATGTTCTCTGGCCAAGGGAGTGGATCCTGTTCATGCAGGAAAGAAAGAACTTCCCAGAAATAATCATGGTAATCATCAAAGCTATTCCAGGTCTGACCTGGTTTCACAAAAAGAACGAGGGCATGGCGTTTTTCGGGGTGATTCCTAGAGAGTGTAAGAAATTGAATTAATGCCTCTGGCAGATGTGAGAGTTCCTGTTCCTCTGCAAAGCAGTAACGCAGATGATCTGCTTTCTCTGCCTGTACCCCAAAATGACAGGGGAAATGATAATCTGATACGATCTCATGCCATTTCTTGTAAGCTTCCTTGCCCCATGATGGAATGGCTGATTCGTTTGCAATGTCGGTCCGTTTATACATTCGTCTTTCGCTCATGACAGTATACACCTCAAAGCTGATTGTTATGGGTTGATGTTCAAAGCATATGAGCAGGGGAATGGAACGGGAACATGTCTTCATTCATTTGGTATAATGGACAATAATGAAAGCTGTACATAAGGAGTAATACGTATGGGAAAACAAACAGGATGGCTGGTCTATAACGGGGCATTGAATTCAGCCAAATTTAACGAAATTCATGAATGGTATCGGCAGACTGCCAAGAGAAAGAACCTTGCCCTAGAACTTGTGGCAAACCAGGAATTACTGAGTGTAATAGAGAATGGACAGGCTGTCGTTAAATGGGATAAACGGATTCCCTATCCTGATTTCATTCTATTCCTTGATAAGGATATCCGGCTTGCGAGGCAGCTAGAGAGGCAAGGGTTCCGGCTATTCAATCGTGCTGATGCGGTTGCGGCCTGTGATGATAAGATTGCTACCTTTCAGAGGCTGGCAGGCAAAGGCATACGTATGCCGAAAACCATTTTTTCTCCGCTGATGTACGAGGGAACGAAAGAAAAGAATACTTCCTTTATTGACTTGGTTGAACAGGAGCTGAGTTATCCAATCATTATTAAAGAGGCTTATGGTTCATTCGGTGAACAAGTATACCTCGTTCGGAATCGAGAAGAATTGGCAGCAAGAAGAAATGAGCTTTTGTATTTGCCACATTTATATCAAGAATTCATTGAAAGCAGTTTTGGACGTGATTGTAGAATTCATGTGGTTGGCAGCAAGGTGGTTGCGGCGATGATGAGAGTTTCCGAAACAGATTTCCGGGCGAATGTGACCAATGGAGGCGTGATGAGGCCGTTTCAGCCGCCCGCTGATTTTTGTGAGCTGGCGATAGCCGCAAGCGAACAGATTGGGGCAGAATTCTCTGGAGTGGATCTATTATTTGGACAGGAGGGTGAGCCAGTCTTATGTGAGGTCAATTCTAATGCCCATATTAAAAATATTTATGACTGCACAGGAATCGATGTTACTGAGGCCATCTTTGACCATATCATCCAGGCGGTAGGAAAATGATAAAAGGAATCATTCTTTATGAACGTGAGGACTATGAGAAGAATCAATGGTTTGCGAATCGTTTTATTGAGGAGGGGCCGAAGCATGGTCTGGAGCTGCAACTGATTTTGACAGATCAACTTGCTCTTGGTTCTGAGGGGGGCCGTTTATTTATTCAACAAGGAAAGGAAAAATGGGAGAGTGTACCCGATTTTGCCATTAACCGGAGCCGCAACAGCCGCCTTGCCCTGCAGCTTGAATGGATGGGCTGCAAAGTGTTCAATTCATCAGCTGTAACGGATATATGTAATGATAAGGCCAAGACACATCAGCTCATAAACGCACATGGCATTAGGTCTGTTAAGACCCTTTATGGGCTTTCAGACTGGGAAAACCACGGAATGGAATACCCGCTCATAGTGAAGACATTAGCTGGCCATGGCGGAAGTGAGGTGCATAAGGTTGACAATAAAGAGCAATTGGCTGAATATGTGGACCAGTATGGGGTTGAACAAATCCTCATTCAGGAAATGTGCCTCAATCCGGGTACTGATATCAGAGCCTTTTGCATGGGCGGGGAGATCGTCGCTTGCGTGAAAAGACAGTCAACAGAAAGCTTTAAGTCGAACTATTCCTTAGGCGGGAGGGCTGACGCCTACTCCTTATCCTCCAAGGAACGAAGGTTGGTCATGAGCATCTTATCCATCATGAAATTTGATTTTGTAGGTATCGATTTCTTGATTGATGAAAAGGGTGAGCTCCTATTTAATGAAATTGAGGATGCTGTAGGGACGAGAACCCTTTATCAAAATTATGATATTGACATTGTACAAAAATATTTAGATTATATAAGGAATAATTTGGTAACATAGAGGGTAGTTGTTGAACAAAATCTATTGTGTGAGGCGATGTCGATGTCAAAAAGGGTTGTGTTAGCGGGAGGTACGGGATTCATTGGCCAATATTTCGAGAAAAAATATCGAGAGGAAGGATATGATATTGTCATCATATCCAGGCAAGAGCCCCATATAAATTGGAATGACCGTGAGGGGATATTGGAGGCTGTCGATGGAGCATCCCTTGTCATAAACCTAGCCGGAAAATCCGTAAACTGCCGTTATAACGAAAGGAATAAAAAGGAAATATTGAATTCGCGGATCGACACGACACTGATTATTGGCGAAACAATTGAGAAATGTGAAAAACCGCCTGCGCTTTGGATTAATTCGAGCACAGCAACAATCTACCGTCATGCAGAGGACCGCCCGATGACAGAGGATCATGGGGAAGAGGGCGAAGGATTTTCCGTTAATGTCGGGAAACGTTGGGAGGAAGTGTTCTTCTGCTTCAACCTGCCGTCTACTAGGCAGGCGGCCTTAAGGATTACCATTGCGTTAGGAAAAGACGGAGGAGTGATTCCTGTCTATCAAAACCTGGTGAAATTTGGTTTAGGCGGGAAGCAGGGGTCTGGCGAGCAGATGTTCAGCTGGATTCATATTGAAGATCTCTATCGAATCGTCCGTTTCATTGAAGCAAGGGAGGACTTGAACGGGGTATTCAATTGCGGTTCCCCGAATCCGGTTCAGAATAAGGAACTCATGCGCTTATTAAGGCAATCCATGGGCAGGGATTTCGGAATGCCAGCCACTGATTGGATGTTAAAGGCCGGGGCGGTGGTCATTCGAACAGAGCCTGAGCTAATCCTCAAAAGCCGATGGGTGCTGCCAAGCCGTCTGCTTCGAGCAGGGTTCATATTCGCCTATCCAACCTTGAAACTGGCACTTGAAGAAATTAATTCTGAGAACATGAAAAACACCAATACAGCATAGATTGGTGTTGGTTAGAAAGGCTGCAGGATTACTGGCTGCCTTTGCCATATTGCTCATTGTAAAAATCGATGTAAACTTGCAGCCTCTTGCTGATTTCAGCAGTACGCTCATGATAAAATCCATGCATAAAGATACAATCAGAATGTTTCCGTTTTAAATCAGTAATGCATTCTTTCAATTCCTCAGCAGACATCATTTTTAGTAGCAACTAAAACACTCCAAATAAATAAATTAGAATAATAATAATACTACCATTCTTAATATAAAATGTAAATTTTTGATTATTTTTACACATAAAAGACTAGATTATTTTAGTGCAGAAATAAACATATTACGTTTTGTATTAATATAACATAAAATCTGGAACGTTTCTCTGATTATACCTACACAAGATAAAAATGGGGCTGAATAACCAAGTATTTGTAAGTTGATGCAGTTGCTAATTGGCGATAAAGGGTGTATTATACTAATACAAGCTGCGTTGTACGTGATGCATAATTAAGTTTTAACCTTTAAGCTGTATTAGGGAGTTTTAAAAATTTATGGAAATGACAAGCCTCTGTCTAGATGACATGGGGGACATGCAGGAACATAATTGCGAACACCCACTTGTTGAAGTGGTGGTTTAAAACTTTCTTATAATGTAACGGCAAAGGCGGCTGTACAAACAACCGTAAACCAATTCCGATGATGGATTGGTTTTTTTGTGCTTGATTTTTGGAGCGGAGTTGGGGGGCTATGAGACGTTCAATATTCAAACGGTATGGGCGATTCACATAGAAAAACGCTGCCATCATTCTTTGCTCCACTTCATTAAGTACCATGTCTGTACAAATAAAAAACGGGGACAAAGCCCCGCCAATCTTATCGATTATCAATCTTCTCCGGATACATATCATGATTCATCAGGCGGTGCATAGCCATTTCCTCAAATTTTGTACCAGGCTTACCGTAGTTGCAATACGGGTCGATGCTAATGCCGCCGCGCGGGGTGAATTTGCCCCAGACTTCAATGTACTTGGGATCCATTAGCTTAATAAGATCCTTCATGATGATATTCATACAGTCCTCATGGAAATCGCCATGATTGCGGAAGCTGAAAAGATAGAGCTTCAACGATTTACTTTCAACCATTTTGGGTCCTGGGATGTAGCTGATGTAAATTGTTGCGAAGTCAGGCTGGCCTGTAATCGGGCATAGGCTTGTGAATTCAGGACAATTGAATTTCACCCAGTAGTCATTATCATTATGCTTATTGTCGAAGATCTCTAATATGGATGGATCATACGTGTATGGATATTTTGTCCCTTGATTTCCAAGCAAGGTAACGCCATCTAGTTCTGCTGCATCTCTTCCTTCATGATTCATTGTGCATTCACCATTTTCCTTTTTTGATAGATATCTAGTCCGTTTTGTCTCAGCTTACAGGACGGGCATTCACCACATCCATCACCGATTATGCCGTTGTAGCAGGTTAATGTTTTCGTTCGGATATATTCAAGCTTGCCGAAGGTATCAGCGAGCTCCCACGTTTCTGATTTGTCGAGCCACATTAGGGGTGTATGGACGACAAAGGGGAAGTCCATGGCAAGATTCATCGTGACATTGAGGGACTTGATGAATACATCGCGGCAATCCGGATACCCGCTGAAGTCCGTTTCACAGACACCTGTTACGAGATGGCTGGCTCCTTTTGTTTTTGCCAGGATACCCGCGAAGGTGAGAAACAGCATGTTCCGTCCTTCCACAAAAGTAGACGGCAGTCCATTTTCATCTTCGGTTATGGCAATATCCTCTCTCGTGAGGGCATTTGGAGCAAGCTGGTTTAATAGGGACATATCTAAAATGTGATGTTCAATCCCAAGCTCGCGGGCGATGTCTGAAGCACATTCCAGCTCTAAATGATGACGCTGTCCATAGTCGAATGTAACGGCAATCACTTCATCGAATTTTTCCAGCGCCCAAAACAGACAGGTCGTTGAATCCTGGCCTCCGCTGAAAACAACAATAGCTTTATTACTCAATTTCATCCACTCCAATCAATTAAATCCTTACACTCCTCGCATATCCTTTGGCCAAATTACCTTATGAACCTGGACTTGCAGCCTGACATCATGCCATTTATGGTCAATCATGAAATCAACAATCCTTTTTGGCTCAATGGATTCAACAACAGGACTGAGGAAAACCTGGCATTTCTTTGTTAGCTCATGCTCGCTGACGATTCTCCATGTTTCCTTTAGATCCTCTTCAGAGGCGATGACAAATTTATAAACATCCTCTTGTTCGATATGCTTGAAATTAGCTTCCTTCATTGTCATCTGCATCCCGCTGCCAGGTAGCTTGTAGTCAAGAATGTAATAAATATTTGCGCCGTGATATCGTTCCTTATACTTGCTAATATCCATAGCACCGTTTGTTTCAATATGAATTCTTAGTTCCGTATCGGCTGATAGAAGGTCCAATAATAGAAGGATATCCTTCTGCAAAAGGGGTTCCCCGCCAGTCAATGTCACATTGCGGGCACCGCTTTCCTTGATGTATTGATAAATTTCCTCTGCACTTTGTTCCTCATAGGCACATGAGCCGTCCCATGAATACTTCGTGTCACACCAGGTACAGCGAAGATTGCAGCCCTCAAAGCGAATAAAGGCCGCAAGCTCGCCGGATGTTGGACCTTCACCATCAATCGAAATAAATCGTTCAATCACCCTAAACATATGGAACCCTCTGAATATGTACAGCTATTAGTAGGCGTTTCGAAAACCTCAACTTCACAGACTTGTATATTCATTTTTTTCAAGAGCTGATATATATGACGGCTCATTTCCTCTGCTGTCGGGCGATAAGGAACCATGTATAAGTCAAAGTCAGTGGGGCCTTCCTGCAGTTGACGGGCAACCTCCTGACCTTCCGCGTTATCTTCAATCAATAGCTTATGGTCAAATAATTTCTCGATTTCTCTTAAGGCTTGCTTAATTGTCCCGAAATCTTCTACCATGCCCCTAAGCTGTCCCTCTGCATGTAAGCTTTCACTTGCCACCTTGGCGATTACGCGGTAACGGTGGCCATGCAGATTGGCGCATTTTCCGGTATAGCCGCTTAAATAATGGGCTGTGTCAAACTGGATTTCACTCTTTAGGATAAACATTGTTTTCCTCCTCAATATACACAAAAAAAGGATTTGCAGGCTAAACGTTTTTCAGCATGCAAATCCCCTGGAGTGCAAAAAAAGGGCCTAAAAAGGCCCATCTTACACTGTAGTTCATGTGTATATGCCTAGTTTTGTTTAGCGACAGGATGGTCTAACGAACTGTCGTATTTAATTCTTGCTAACTTTAGCACAAAACGTGACATTGCGCAATTATGAAAAGTGAAAAAATACAGATTATTCTAGTTGATTATCTTTAAGGAAAGGCTATTCATACTACGGTAATGAGGAATACATTTATGAGCCGGGGTAATGGTCAACAAAGGGTGATTATGGCTATTCTCCATTGAGAGTGAGATGTTTTTGCCAAGGAGGCGGGCAATCCTTTTCATGAAATTCAGGATGGCTATTAGCCCGTCAACATCTTTAATCTCCCTTGGGCACACATCAAATTCTATTTTATTCAGGTGTATGAAATGGAGGGCAAACCGTGCACCCTCGTAGGTAATATAAAGATAAATATGCTTATTGTATAGTTCTGCAAAAAGTCCATGGATCCTCTGCGGAAGTTTATGAGTTTCTTGTCCATCCACGACAAGGACTGAGCTGGAATTCTGAAGGATAAAATCCCACAGTTGGTTCCAGTCCTCCTTAGAGGTTCTTGTGACAAAAATGTCTCTTAATTTTCCATCATCCTTGAAAAATTGATAGAAAATATCCGTCGCAATGCTAGCCATTTCCTTCAGCTCCCTATTAGATGGTGATGTTCCAGAGATGACAATCTATTTCTCTCTAATCTTTACTTCGGCAGTTTCTTCGCAATATCAAGGGTGAAATGTAGGGTGGTTGATAAATAGGGCTATATAAGCACTGTAGAGGACTGACGAATGGAATGGTGATATGATGAATGAGAAGGAAAACGATAAGATGGGGGCAAGGAAGAACGTGAATATCGTAATTATTGGGGCGTCGGGAAAAACAGGGCAATTGGCTGTTCAACAAGCATTAGATGCAGGCCATAACGTAACGGCATTTATGCGCACACCAGAAAAGCTCAAGCTGACTCATGAGCGGCTGACAGTCGTGCAAGGGGACGCAACAGATAGTGAAGCTGTTAATTCTGCCATAAAGGGACAGGAGGCGGTAATCTCCTGTGTAGGATCTAATAGTGGATTGGCAAAGACGACTATTCTGCGTGAAATGGCTGGTACGGTAGCAGAGGCGATGGCGCGTAATGGAGTGGACAGGATTGTTTACATGGCTTCTGCTGGAATTGACAAGGAAATACCAGGCATGATGGGGAAAATGACAATGAAGCTGCTAGGCAATGTCCTTGAAGACCATCGCCACGCAGTCGAGGTTTATAAGTCCTATGATTTCAAATGGACTATTGCTAGACCAATGGGCTTAACGGATAAGCCGCATACAGGGCGATATGAAGAGACAACTGAAGGTATTCCGAGCGGTAGCCGCAGCATTTCCCGCGCAGATGTCGCAGATTTTCTCGTGCGTGCGGTATCGGATGATCGTTATATCTTCCAGTCTGTCGGACTCGCTTCCAAGGAATAAAAGGGAAAGGTACAAGCTGCTGGCTTGTACCTTTTTTATTGATAATAATTCTTCAGTACATATTGTAAGGAAGGCTTAAAGGTAACATATAGGCTAAATTTTTCTTTATAAAGGATCTTGGCTAGCCGCGGGTTTGCACCAATAATTTGTACCTTATTCCCATTCATGAGATGAATGGTCTTGAGGAGGTCCATAAACTTGCTGATGCCACTCTCCTTAATATCCGCGATGGAGGTGAGATCTACCAGTACATCGTCATACTCACCAACAAAGATGGAATGCAGGACATTGGCAGAGATCACATGAATCATCTCCTCCGTTAGATCGCCGAATAAGGGGATATATCCCATCGTCGCCGTTAAGGGGATGAAGGGGCCGGATAGTGAGTTCAATCGGTAAATCGTTCTCTCCAATTTCTCCTTTTGTTCATATAGCTCAAAGTTTGTATTGGCCAGGCGGCTTTGCAGCTGCATGATTTGGTCGGTATAGCCTTGAGTCGTTTTATCCTTTGAGGCGAAAAGGATGTGAAGCTTATCCTCGTGATCCCATGAGATGAATAAATCAAAGAGGGAAAGGGGATTACTTCGTGTCTTTAATACGACCTCAATGGGCTGCTGCTCATCCTGCTGCCATGTGTTGGTGATTAACTTATTCATGCTCTCCTGGTCGATAATGTCATCAATTTGCTTGGTACGCAGGTCAAAGAGATTGAGTGCCCGTGAATTCGAGCTGACAATTCTGCCATTAGATTCAATTACTATATAAGGGAGGGGAAGCGGGATATCAATAAGCTGCATTTTCTTTTTCTCCCATTTGATAATTTTTCAGCCAATCATTTATGACTGTTAAATCTCCAACAATTTGTGTGTTTCTGCTAATATGACTGGTCAGGTCGTACTTGGCTCCCAATCTGCCTCCGACAAATATTGTGGCAGAAGGGGAGCTGGCTTCAAGCTGGTCACAATAGGATTTCAGCTTTGGAAGATTGGTGACGATGGATACAGAAAGGCCAATCGCGTCAGGCTCCCATTCTGCTGCGGTATGCCGGGCATATTCTAAAGGCAGGTTAGGCCCGAAATATTTCGTCTCCCAGCCGTGGTCGATGAACAGAAAATTAGCCATTTTCAAGCCAAGAAAATGCTGTTCTCCTTCTAAGCATAAAAACATGGCCCGTTTACGGGGAGCTGAACCATGCCTTGACATATGAATGGAAGAAATCCGTGAGAGGACAAAGTCGCATACAGCGGTTGCTATATGTTCATCCGCGACGGTGATTTCATTGTTTTCCCAGAGTGCCCCTATTTGGTGCATGGCAGGTGTGATAATATTCTCATAGATTGTGAGGATTTCTTCATCCTTATACTTCTCTATATATTCCCACGCGAGAACAGAGTTGCCCTTTAGCAGAATATCGGCGAATTCGGTTGCTTTGTACATATCCTACACCTCCTCTTTTGCTTTTTCAGCCTCCAATAGCTGTATACCTTCCAAAAGAAGAGCTTGATAGGCCTCTCTTCTCTCTAACGAAAGATCGGATTCCGGGACATGGTTTAATTCTTCTTCAAGGATTTCATAGTTATCCAGGAGAGTTTGCGTTCCCATATGGAATTTTTGAAGGATTCCATTCAGCCATCTAGTGTAATCTGTGAAAATGGTTGAATCCTTCAATTCTGAAGCGGTGTGGAGATGGTCTAAGTGATGCTGGTTGTCCGCTTTACATTTTGCAATGCCCTTTTCCCCGTATCGTTCTTTTAAGGAAGGGTCGCGTTCATATATACGAATGGTCACTTGATTGATTAATTGTGTCGTATTCATTAAGTTGCTACCACCTTATATTTTGTCACCTTTGGAATGATAGCAGCTAGTTCTTGATCCGGGTACTTCTTCTCTAAATCATGGATTTGTTTGAATTCCTTGCTTCTTGCCCAATTTAAATAATCCTCTTTCGTCTCGAAAAGAAGCTGGACAGTTAATTCACCTGATCGGCGATCGTTTTGCAGGAGCAGAAAGTCAATAAAGCCTGAAGCTTGGTCAACAAGCTTCGAACGATTTTGGTAGATTTGAATAACCTCATCCGCTTTTTCGTCTGGAACAAGGAAAGTTGAGAAAACAGTATACATGGTATCCCCTCCTGCAAGAAAAGTAATCTGCCTCATTTATGGATGGACAAGAGCAGGTCCGGTTGTTTATATACAGCAGATCATGCAGTGTTGGAACCTGTTTGTTTACCTAGTAAAAAAAGGAAAATGTGAATCTATTATATCATAGTTGATATCAAAGCAAAATTACACGGCTTGCGATTCCCCGCAGCAGTGGTTCTAATGCTTCAGTGGGAAGCTATTTGAATTGAAACAATCAACGATATAATTCTTTGTTTAAGGAGAACACGTTTGATTACGTCGTTATTAGCTTATACGCCCAGCGGTGCCATTAAAACAATTGATTTTAGAAGATACACAAAAGAAAAGCCTGAACACGTAAGGGGTGTTCAGGCTTTTCCTTCCATTGGCTCAACAGGCAGCCGGATTATCGTTTTAAGCCGGTCCGTTCTTGTTCTTCTCGGGTCAGAAAGGTAGATTTCATGATGCTTTCTTTCACACGTCAATGGTCTTTGCAGCTGATGCTCTACCATGTATTCCTCCATTTGTTGGAAGGTTTCCTGTTCAGTATCATAGGATCCTATATGCATCATTTGGACCGTTCTGCCTTCCTTATATACGGACAGATAAACCTTTGTAAAGTCTAATGAAGGTTTTTTCCTGCTGGCTTCCTCCTTCGCCCATTTCACGGCCTCCTCATTAACGAAGCTTGGCTGGCGAATCATAGCAGTCCACAGGAAATGCTTCTTATCTGAGAGGTCATGAGGATTCTCTGTCCACCACAGTCCTTCAAGAGGCGGAACAACGTAGTCAAAGTAATGATCGATCGGATGACTTCCTTTCTTACTCATCTTAATTGTATATGAAAGGGTATAGAGCATCTCGACAGCCTTTTGGTATTCCCCTTTTTCATCATTTGGATCCCCGCTTCCATCAATCATCAAAAAAGACATTTCTGGTACTTCAGCTATTACAGGCCGCGCCGGCGGGTTGTATAAGTTTTTCTCTATCTTCTTGAAGTCCACCTTGTTCATACTCATATTGGTCACCTACTATCTTTTTCTTCTGTTCTTACCCGCTTATTCATCTCTGTAAATACCCACTATTTAGATGTGATGATTTTCCTGTATTAAAATCATTCTTTTGGAGTGTCCTAAGGATATATAGAGTAGATGTGCAGATGATGAAATGGGAA
This sequence comes from Bacillus sp. FJAT-27916, assembly GCF_001183965.1. Classification (GTDB taxonomy): domain Bacteria; phylum Bacillota; class Bacilli; order Bacillales; family Pradoshiaceae; genus Pradoshia. The sequence goes on along the minus strand of NZ_LFZV01000001.1, from coordinate 2,984,869 downwards.
GAACGTTCTGTTTTTTATTAATCTGAGCTAGATTTTTTGTGAATTTTTCTAAACAGTGATATTCTAACTCAGCTAATTCCGGGGTGAATGAGTAGGAATTAAGTAGGATATAAATGAAATGGAGTAATTGGAGGTACTGAATAAATGACAAATGTGTTAGTGGTTAAGGCGAATAATCGTCCGGCGACAGAGGGAATCTCCAGCAAGATGTATGAAGTTTTTATGGAGACCGTGCGAGAAGAAGGGAAACTGAATGTTTCCACTTATGATGTGTATGAAGAGGATACCCCTTATTTCGGGCAGACTTTATTCGATGCATTTGGCAAGACCCAATCAGGTGAAGAGTTAACTGAGGAAGAAAGCCGTCTGTTGAAAGCAAAGCAAAAAGCCATGGATGCCTTTGCTAGTGCAGATATTATCGTGTTTGCCTTCCCTCTTTGGAATTTAACCATTCCGGCAAAGCTGCAAACCTTTATTGATTACATTTATGCCTCAGGTTTTACCTTTAAATATGATGCTAAGGGAAATCTCGTGCCATTAATGCCAGATAAGAAAATTGTTCTTCTCAATGCCCGCGGCGGTATTTACTCTACTCCAGAAATGGCACCTATGGAGATGAGTGTTAACTATATGAGAACTGTATTCGGTTCATTGTTTGGAATGGACATTATTCATGAGGTCGTCATTGAAGGTCATAACGCACAGCCTGACCAGGCAATGGAAATCATTGAAGAAGGTATGAATAGGGTGCGAAGTGCAGCACGTGAGCTTTCGAATGCTTATCAAGTGAAAGCATAAATGGCTAGTATGACAATCGATGCTTTTTGTCGGTTGTCTTTTTTAGATTAAATGAAAAGGCAGAGTGATTTTGATCACTCTGCCTTTTCATGCTGTTCACTATATAACTCGTACTGATAAGCTGCCCATTTGCTGTGTGAATTTGCTTGAAGGTTCTTTAGCAATCCTTGGATAACGGCTTTTGGCAAAGTCATCTCCTCGAGATTTTGGCTAAGTAAGCTAATGGATTGCTCGATGATTTCATCTGTGATCTCGCCTTTCGTTTTCTCAAGCAGCTCGAAAAGCTGTTCCTTTGAAGGGGAGAGGCAGCTCAATAAAGGTGTGTTGAAATACTCTGCTGTGACGAATGGAATGGATGCTTCACGTGCAAGAATGGTCGTTTTCTCCACAAGTGATTGACATAAGGAATCCAGGTCTACCGGGTAATTGGATAGGATGGATAATTCTGGATAGAATTTAGAGAAGCCTTTGATTGTATAGGCTAAATCTGCCCGCATATTTTCATTTAGCTGCGGGAATTGCTGATCGATGATAGAGAAAATAATAGAATTTATGAATTCATCGTACTTATTCAGCACGAGGAAGATTTCTTGGTTCAATGCGGTTAGATTTTCCTTCATGAATATCTTGGCATGCTGCGATTTCCCTTGGAATTGACTGAAAAATGAATAGAAAAAGTTATAGAGCAATTTATCTGAATTCATGGATTGTCTGACTGAACGGTCAATCTCTGCCACAAACTCACTAATGAAATGCTCAATCATCGCAAAAATTAATTCATCCTTTGATGTAAAGGAAAGATAAAATGCTCCTTTTGATATCCCGCATCGATCTGTTATTTGCTTGATGGATGTGGATTCAATCCCGTTTTCAGCGAACAGTTCCAATGCTGTATCCATGATTAGCTGTCTCTTCACCATGTTAACACTCCTGACTAAATCATTGACATATGACCGGCTGGTCATTATTATAAGTAATTGTAGGAATTTAGTCAATTGCACAAAAGGTGTGATTAGACAGAAAACAAGAATGTGAGAAAAATTACATACATGAGGATGGTGTGAACTTGAAAGGTTTAGTCAATTTTGTCCTGAAGAATAAGCTGGCAGTTTGGTTATTAACCATCATTATTACGGCTTCAGGCATTTATTCAGGAACGAGAATGAAGATGGAATCAATTCCTGATATCTCCATTCCTTACTTGATGGTGATGGATGTTTATCCAGGAGCTACTCCAGAACAAGTTATGAATGATGTATCGATTCCGATGGAAAAAGTAGTCGAGGGTTTAGAGGATGTAAAGGCTGTTTATTCAACTTCCTCCTCGAATGTTGCCCAAGTACAAGTGGAATATGATTATGGCGTTGATATGGATGAGAAGAAGAGAGAGCTTCAGTCCGCTCTTGATAACGTGAACCTCCCAGAGGATGCTGAAGAGCCTTCCATCATGTCAATCAGCTTAAATATGATGCCAATCATGGCATTGTCCATAAGCAGTACGGAAGAGGATATTGTTGAATTGACATCAACAGTTGAAGACAGCATTCTTCCGAAAATCGAGAAGATTGACGGTGTTGCGTCAGCTTCCATCACAGGTCAGCATATAGAAGAAGTTAACTTCACCTATGATGAAAAGAAAATGGCTGATCTAGGTCTTGAAGAAGATGACGTGAAACAAATGGTTCAAGCGAGTGATATGGCATTATCACTCGGACTGTACGAATTTGAAGATAAAGAAGAAGCCATCAGTGTAGATGGTAAGTTAAAAACAGTAGATGAGCTAAAAGAAATGCTGATTCCAGTAACGCCATCTGAAACAAACCCGGCTCCGTTCGTGAAGCTTGGGGATATTGCTAAAATTGAAAAGGTGGGCAAGGTTGAATCTGTCTCACGGACGAATGGCGAGGATGCCATCTCCATTCAAATCGTAAAGGGGCAGGAAGCAAATACCGTAACGGTCGCTAATGCCATCAAGGATTTGATTAAAGATGAGCAAGAAAAAATGGATGGACTTGAAATCGATGTAACTCTTGACCAAGGAGAACCAATTGAAGAATCTGTCTTTACGATGGTAGAAAAAGCTTTGTTTGGCGGTTTGATTGCCGTCTTAATCATTCTTTTATTCCTTCGTGATGTGAAGTCTACGATTATCTCGATTATTTCCATTCCAGTATCTGTCTTCATGGCGCTTCTGCTATTGAATTGGCTGGATATCACATTGAACATTATGACATTAGGAGCGATAACGGTCGCGATTGGCCGGGTAATAGATGACTCCATTGTTGTTGTTGAGAATATATACAGGCGGATGCACCTGAAGGATGAGAAACTCCATGGGCGAGCGCTCATTCGTGAGGCGACCATTGAGATGTTCAAGCCGATTCTTTCATCCACTTTAGTCACGGTTGCTGTATTTGCGCCAATGATCTTTGTCGGTGGAATGGTTGGCGAGTTATTCACGCCGTTCGCACTGACGATGACATTTGCACTTGGTGCATCACTTCTTGTTGCAATCACGATTGTTCCAGTCTTATCCCATACACTTTTCCGCAAGAAATTGTATGGTGAGAAAGAAGATAAGCAGCATAAAGAAGCTGGTAAACTGGCAAACTGGTATAAAGGTGTACTAGAAAAAGCATTGAACCATAAGATTATTACTTCTATCATTGCGGTTGTCCTCCTTGCAGGATCACTTGCCTTGATGCCGTTGATTGGCTTCAGCTTCCTCGGCTCTGAAGAGGAGAAAACGATGTATGTAACCTATACTCCTGCAACTGGCGAGCTTGAGGATGAGACACTTGCCAATATTGAAGAAGTCGAGAAAGAATTAATGAAACGTGACGATATTGATATTCTTCAAGTATCTGTTACAGATAGTGAAAGTGCGGACCCTGCAGCCATGATGATGGGCGGCAGCGATGGTGCGTTAATGTACCTCATCTTTGACCCGGATATGAAGGACTTCCCGGCTGCGAAGGAAGAAGTGGAAGAGTATCTCTTCAACCTCGGCCAATCCGGTGAATGGAAAACACAGGATTTCACATCCATGTCTGTAGCATCCAATGAAGTCAGCTATACACTCTACAGTGAAGACTTAGATGATTTGAATAAGTCCGTTAAAGATATAGAAGCAGCTTTAGGGGATATCGATGGACTTGAGGATATTGAATCCGATGCCGAAGATCCATATGTAGAAAACGTTTTTGTCGTCAATCAGGAGAATGTGCTCCAATTTGGATTAACAACTGCTCAAATTGTTCAGGCACTTAATGAAAACTCCTCGAAGGAAGTATTGACAACTGTTGAAAGCAACGGTGAAGACATTGAGGTAGTCGTTCAGCATGAAGCAAAAGTACAGGCGAAGAACCTGAAGGAATTACTAGAAACAGAGATACCAACAGCGACCGGAACACCAATGCCATTGTCTGAGCTCGTTGAAGTAGAAGAAGATACAACCTTAAATACGCTTTCTCGAAGCAAGGGAGAATATTATGCGACTGTAACGGCAACCATTACAGATGATGACATCTCTAAAGCTACCTCTGCAGCTGATAAGAAGATTGATAATCTCGAGCTGCCGAAGGGAGTTACGACTGGAGTAGAGGGTGTTGCAGCTGATATGTCTGAAACCTTCACACAGCTTGGAATTGCCATGATTGCTGCCATAGCGATTGTGTATTTCATTCTTGTTGTAACATTCGGTGAGGGTCTCGCCCCATTTGCGATTCTCTTCTCCTTGCCATTTGCGGTTATCGGTTCATTCGTTGGATTGTACTTGACCGATTTGACAATCTCCGTTTCCGTTATGATGGGTCTTCTGATGCTGATAGGGATTGTCGTCACGAATGCCATTGTCCTTGTCGACCGGATTATCCATATGGAGCATGACGGTATGGGCATGCGTGAGGCAATATTAGAAGCGGGTACAACTCGTCTTCGACCAATCCTCATGACGGCCATTGCAACCATTGGTGCAATGCTTCCGATGGCTCTTGGAAATGGCGGAGGCGGCCTAGTATCCCAGGACCTTGCCGTGACCGTTATTGGCGGGTTGATTTCATCAACTGCCTTGACACTTGTGATTGTGCCAATCGTCTATGAAATCCTCTCCAAGATGCTTAAGAAAAATCGTAAGGACGAACGTGAAGATTAAACAATAAAACACCGCTGGAAAGCATAAGGCATATTGCCTTACAGCTTATCCGGCGGTGTTTTTCTTTTAGGAGCGAGCGACGGCGATATAGTGCAAGCCTTCTTTATAAACCTCTGACGGCTCTAAGCAATTCCTCGCATCGACAATTGTATTCCCTCTCATCAGATCCTTCATCTGTTTGAAGTCAGCCTTCTTAAACTCGTCCCAATCTGTTGCGATAATGACGCAATCGACTCCTGTTATGGCATCTTTCATTGTGCTGTATTCTGTTACCTTTTCAATCGGAACAGGCAAATGAGCTTTAGGGTCATAAGTACGTATTTCTGCGCCAAGATCACTCAATTGCTCAATGAGTGCAATGGCAGGTGAATAGCGGGTATCATCTGTATTTGGTTTGAAGGCAATACCAAGTACCCCTATTCTTAACCCAGCCATATCAGGGAAATGCTCTTGAATCTTTTGCAGGTAGAGCTGGACCTGTGTTTGATTGGTTGTTTGTACAGCCTGCAGGATAAGAGGGATGATCTGCTTCTTCAAAGCACTGTGCTCAAGTGAGCGAACATCCTTTGGAAAGCAGGAGCCGCCATATCCAATACCGGATTGAAGGAAATGGGGACTGATCCTTGGATCAAGGCCAATGCCCTTTACGACATCCTCTATGTTGACGTGATATGAATCGCAAATACGGGCGATTTCATTAATAAAGGAAATTTTTGTGGCAAGGAAGGCATTGGAGGTATATTTAATCATTTCTGCTCCGGATAAGCTAGTCACCACAAACGGAGAGGCTAATTTTTTGTAGATTTCCTGCAGGATTGGAAGGGAACGACTGTCATCATCCTTTTTTCCAATGACAATCTTATCGGCATGGAACATGTCCTGTAAGGCAGAGCCTTCACGAAGGAATTCAGGATTAGAAACAACGGAGAAGAGTGCCGGGTCTACACCTTTAGCAATCAATGTATCATAAATCCATTCATTGGTTCCTGGAGGAACGGTGCTTTTCGTGATAATGGTCGTATAGGAGATTAGTGCACCAGCTAATTGATCGATGACAGATTGTACATAGGTAAGATCGGTTTGACCATCTATCATAGCAGGTGTACCAACGGCGATAAAAACAACAGATGATTGTTTAATAGCTTCTATTGGGGAAGAGCTGAAGGACAGGCGCTCCTTGTTCTTTACAACCAATTCCTTTAAGCCGGGTTCATAAATCGGTATCTCTCCTTGTGATAATGATTCGATTTTCTCTTTATTCGTATCCACGCAGCAAACGGCGTGACCTAAATCGGCTAATACGGCTGCCTGCGTTAAGCCGACATAACCAGCGCCGATTACACAAATATCCATAATGCTAACCCTCCCGATGATTTGGTACTCCTTATCTTATTAAGAGAGGTAGATAAGCGTCCCTTGCATTCGCCTAATTTCCACAAATAACGTGTCCTCTTATCATTTTTTGAATATGATGTAGCAATCGTGCCAAGAAAGGGGGAGAGTTATTGATCAAGAAAGCCATCATCCCTGCAGCCGGTTTTGGTACAAGGAGTTTACCGGTTACAAAGGTTATCCCGAAGGAATTGTTCCCTATTCATAATAAACCTTCTATTCAATATGTTGTTGAAGAGGCAGCCGCAGCTGGCATTGAACAAATCCTGATTATTGTTTCACGGTCAAAGAATTTAATCATTGATTACTTCGATCATTCGCTAGAGCTGGAAATGTTTCTGCAGAAGGCTAATAAATCCGCTTTAATGAATAAGGTGAAATTACCCGATGTCAAACTATATTACACAAGGCAGCCACTGGCACGAGGGTTGGGAGATGCTGTGAGATTAGGGAGGGAATTTGTCGGAGATGATCCGTTCGCGGTTTTGCTTCCAGATGATATCGTTGTCGGGGGCGGTCTCGGGGAGCTGATTAAGGTTTATGAAGAGACGAAAAGTCATGTGGTCGCATTAAAGGCGGTAGAAGAAGAATTCCTGAAAAACTATGGTGTTGCTCAAGTGAAACAAGAGCGTGAGGATTTATTTGAAGTGCTGGACATGATTGAAAAGCCGCAAACAAACCCTCCATCTAACTTGGCGGTCATCGGCCGATATGTATTTAACTCTTCCATTATGGATGCACTCGCAGAGCAAAAGCCCGGGGCGGGTGCTGAAATACAGCTGACAGACAGCATCAAGAAGGTGCTTGAATCAGAGAGATGCTATGGCAAGGTTTTAACTGGCCAAAGGTATGACATAGCCATGACGGAGGAATACATCGCCCTGCAGCGATATTTGCAGGATAGCGAAGGTTAGTCTTTTAAGAATGGACAAGACAGGACAGGAAAGCTAATACCACTGGAGCAGCTGCCAAGGGGCTTTGGCAGTTGCTTTAAAATGTCTTTTTTACAGTTTTGGGACAGACGTATATACGGATAGGGAGGAGGCGGCATTTATTATACGAAGAGGATGGTTGTGGAGTAAGTTTAATGCCATATTTAAATACTTGAAGGCAAGGCGTGATTTAAAGGAGGGCAAAATGGAACCTCAGCATGTAAAAACACTACCGGAAGTGATGAGTGAATATAATTTATCTGGATCAGATTATGAGATTATTTCTGAATTAAAGCATGATAAGGTCTGGCTTATCAAGGATAAGAAGTACGGAAGAAGGCTTGTTGTTAAACGGTTAGAACAATCCAGGACTGTATTTCCAATTCTTTTGCACCAAAAATTATATGAAAGCGGCCTTTTAGTACCCCCTGTCCTTTTGACAAAAAATGGTGAGGCTTATGTTCGGAAAAATGACCGCTACTATTATGTGAATGAATTTGTTCAATCATTAGAGAGGATAACGATTGAAAGGCGTATAGAGGCACTTGCTGCTTTTCATAAAACAGCCAGATTTAAAGAATTAAGAGGAATTGATGAAAGTCTTGAAGGGATAAAGCTGGAAGATTTCATGAAGGATTACACCCTAAAGATAAAGGACATTATCCATTGGGGAGATAGGGTCAATGATCCTGCCTTGAAAGCAGAACTAGTGGAAATGACCCGTATGGGTCTGAAGGTTTTTCATCATATTCAAAATATAGATGTTGAAAATTATCTGCAAAAAATGGAAGGAAGGCATATGATCTGTCATGCTGACTTCAACACGAATAATGCCTTCTTAACAAGAAAAGGAAATGTATTGGTGATGGATTTTGACTTTGCGCACTTTGGCCCGCCTATTGAAGATTTTCGTTTCTTGATGATGTCCTTCATGCGTAAAGAAAATCAAAATATGGAGAAATTGCTAGCCAGCTTGTTTACAATCTACTTCAAATTCTTAGAGGAAGATAAACATTATATGGAGCTCTATCTTTTAGATTCTATGTTTCCGCATGATTTCCATAAGCAGCTCACAAGCATGCTGAAGAATGGGGACATAGGGGTGCTTGAGAAAAATAAAAAAAGCATCATATATTGGGCAGGCCGTGAAAAAGAGAAATACCGTTTTCTTTTAAAGGGGGTATTGAAATGAAGACAATTGCTGTATATATAAAGGAGAAGATTAAGAACCATCAACGATTTATTTACAACCAGATTGTTCATATCAAACGCTACAGAATGATTGTACTTGGTCCCTTTGATCAAACGGAGGATACACAATACCCGTTCGAGAATTTTTATAATATCAATAGAATCTCGGATTTAAAGACATTCTTTCAAGAAATGAATGTGATTGCCATTCATGCGCATCACGGCTCCCATGCCAATGAAATTCTCCCTGTCGCCGTGGAGCATAATATTCCGTTGATTGTCAGCATTAGGGGGAGAGATGGTTCGGCTGAGCCCGAAATCATTGAGCAAAGCATGAAAAGATATGAGTCCTTGAAGGAGCATGGAGCATTGTTCATTCCCGTTTGTGAATACTTGGCAGATGGGTTGAAACAAATGGGATTTCCAGAGGAGAAAATCCATGTTCTCTATGGAGGAATTGAGCTTGACCTTTTCCCCTTTATCGGTCATTCCCTGCCGAATAAAGGGGAAATTCGCATCCTTTCTGTCGGAAGGCTGGTTGAGAAAAAAGGGCACGAAACCTTAATCTATGCTTTCAATCTTATTCATTTCCTTTATCCAAATGCACGGCTCCACATCATTGGGGAAGGGAAAGATGAACAAAAGTTACGGGCGTTGATTGACCGTCTCATGCTGAATAATGTGGTCATATTGAGAGGAGCTTTGACCTCACCAAAGATTGCCGAGGAACTAAAGAAAGCCCATATTTTCTGTCTTGCCAGCCATAAGGCTTCAAGTGGTGATGTTGAGGGGATTCCTAACGCTATCAAGGAGGCAATGGCAATCGGCATCCCAATTGTCACGACAGAGCATGGCGGAATTCCGGAAATGATGAAGCATAAGAAAACCGGTTATTTGACACCGGAGAAGGATGTACTAGAACTTGCGAGAGGATTTCTTTATTACCTCGATAATCCAGAATTATGGGAAGGGATTACATGCAGGGCTCGCTCAGTTATTGAGGAGAAATTTAACTTCAACAAACAACTAAAAGAACAGGAGCGGTTGTATTCACTGCTTGATCCGAGTAAAAAAAAGGGGAAATCGAAGAAATAAAAAGGCTCGAATAAATTTTCGAGCCTTTTTATGCGGACAATTAATCAACGGCTGTGGCTTTGACCGCATGAATGGTGCCTTTTGTGTTAGCAGAAAGATTTCGAATAGCGTCAATCTCTTCCGGATTGATGCAGTTACAGATGGATTGGTCAACCTGGCTCGCAAACTCGGCTGCAGATTTCTCAATTTTCTTAATTTCGCGAGCGCGATCAAGCATGTATTTGACATTCTGCAAATGAAGGTCAAAGATCACATCGATGAGCTGCTGGTCACTGGAGGAAGAAAAAAATGAACCATCATGATATTCTTTGCTTAAAGAATCTATCTCAACATGACAGGAACGAATTTGTTCCAGAAGTTCTAGGCTTACTTCAAATGCGGCTTTTCTCTTTGAATCTTTGCTAACCATGGTAAACACCCCTTGATGTTGGATTCTATTATTATTGTACAATGAATCTTTATCCTCATCATAGGCTTTCCATGATTTACTTGAACATTACGAATATTCAACTTGGAAATAACAAGTTGTACAAAGTAATAAAAAGACTGTCTGATTGGATCAGACAGCCTTTAAAAACGTTCTTATTTCTTGCCGGATGGCTCACTTTGGAGCGATGGAATGACCACCCGCTTTGGATTGTATTTCTTCCGCAGGAACATATTTTGGACGATTAAGAACAAACCGCTCGTCGACCAGTATAGTGGGAGGGCGGCAGGTGCTGAGAATGAGATGAACATAATCATCATTGGGGAGATCAATCCCATGATTTTCATCTGTCCTTGCTGTTCCGCTGGCATTTGACTCATGGACATCTTGAATTGAAGGTAGTAGACGGCACCCGCAATTAAGGTCATGATAATATCTGCATCGCCAAGACTATACCAGAGGAAGCTATGGGTTGCAATCTCAGCCGAGCCTTTAATGGCAAGGTAGAATCCCATAAGAATGGGCATTTGAATCAGCATCGGCAGGCAGCCCATATTAAGCGGATTGATGCCTTGAGTTTGATAAAGCTTCATTAATTCTTGTTGAAGCTCTGACTTTTCGGCCATGTCTGTTGCTTTTTTCAACTTCTCTTGGATAGCGGCTACCTCAGGTTTGATGGTTTCCATCTTCTGCTTCATTTCTGCCTGGGATTTGTACTGCTTTGCCATTAAGGGAAGCAGCAGGAATCGAAGTAACAGTGTCGCAAGAATAATCCCAAGCCCATAATTTCCGTTAAATATTTGTGCATTAAATTCCAATAGATGTGTCAGCGGTGAAACAACAAGCTGATGGAAAAAGCCATCTCCTTGAGTGTTTGCTGAACAGCCAGTTAACAATAATGGAATAAATAAAAGTGCCATTCCTTTTTTCAATTAAATTCCTCCTCAAAGTTTGTATGGTTTATACAAAAGAGAAGGAATGAGCGTCTTCGTTATCCGTCGGCATGACTTTCAATCGGAATAAGGTGAAGAAGCGCTGTGTTTTTCTACGGTCCGCAACATTGCATTTATCATTAACATATAGAATGGACGCTTGAGATAAGCCAATTGTTTGGTCTTCTGCGAAAGATCCGTTATGGTTCGTGAAGTACATAACAGCAATCGGAAAGACAATCGTGAGTAGATAGGCAGCAAATACGGCCTGTCTAATGGCTTGATAATCTACGTCCATGAATAGTTCAAACATGGCACATCTCCAATTATTAAGGTTACATTCAATTCTATTTTTACCATTATATCAAATTGCAGACTGAATGTGGAGAGACTGATTTTGAAGTATCCTGTCTAGGTGAGACGGTAGAATGTAAGATAATGACAAACTTTTATTGATAATGATAATTATTTTCATTTATACTAAGAGTAGCAAATAGGTCATCTATCATAATAATAAGGAGATCATTATGAAAGAATTATTTGATATAACGATTATCGGCGGAGGACCTGCCGGTTTGTATAGTGCGTTTTACAGCGGATTAAGGGAGATGAAAACAAAGATAATTGAATGTCAGAACACCCTTGGTGGAAAGGTGAGAATTTATCCAGAGAAGATGATTTGGGACGTAGGGGGACTCAGACCTGTCCTCGCGCATGAATTTTGTGAAGACCTTATTGAACAAGGTTTAACCTTCCATCCTGCTGTATGCCTGAATCAGAAAGTTGAGCGGATTGAGAAAGAGGGAGACTTATTCGTCATAACAGCAAGTGATGGAGAGGTTCACTATTCAAAAGCAGTTATTCTGGCTAATGGCGGCGGCATCATCTCCCCGCAAAAGCTGGAGGTTGAAGATGCCCACAAATATGAATTGACAAATCTTCATTATACCGTTGGAAGAATAGACCGGTTCCGAGGTAGCAGAGTGCTGATATCCGGAGGCGGAAATACAGCTGTTGACTGGGCTGTAGAACTAATGAACGTAGCGAAGAACGTGACGGTTGTCTATCGAAAGGAAGAGCTGTCAGCCCATGAGGCACAGGTGAAGAAATTGAGGGAGAATGGAGTAGCCATTATTCTAAACGGAATGATTACTCGCCTGTATCCCAATGAAGAAAAGGATGTCATCGCTGCTGCCGCTATTACAGTGGATGGTGTAAATCAGCTTCTTGAAGTAGATGATGTTCTTATTAATCATGGATATCATCGGGAATCTTCTGTGAGCTTCGCCGAAGCCATTGAGCCGAGGAAAACGAATGAAGCTTATTTTGAGAGTACAGGAAAGGGAGTGCTTTCGGTCGAAGGATTGTTCGCTGCCGGTGATAATATTGCGTACGATGGAAAGGTATATATGCTCCTTGGAGCCTTTCAGGATGCAGTCAACGCGGTTAATAGCGCAAAGCAATATATTGACCCATCCTCCCATCCGTCAGGTATGGTCTCCTCCCATAATGAAGTATTTAAGACAAGAAATGAAAAGCTCATTAAAGAGCGGCATGCATATGGAAATGGGTGAACTGGTCCAGATTATGGACCAGTTTTTTTGCCGGTTATTTTATGGAATATAGTACCTGTATTCATCCCGATATCTGAAGATTACAATGAATTGATTAAGTTTATAGATTGGACGGATGAAACCATGAATAGAATTGGATTTAGGAAGACAATCATTATCGGATTTACCGTAATCATGTTTGTATCTGCGATTGTTTTCTGTATTCTCATGGGAATGCTGAATAGTACCCGCAAGGATTTTTTGGAAATTGTTAATGAACGGTCCGAACAATTACATATTACACAAGAGATTCAACAAAACTATCAATACATTGATGCGATTCTTTCCCAGGTTGCGATTGAGAATGTACATGGTGTGAATGATGAAATGATAAAGTCAATCAGTGACCGACAAAGCAGGGATATGAGAAGCTGGATGACTTAACAGGCTCAGTCGAAGGACGAGCGTTTCTGATTGAATTGCGGTCGTTGTTAGATATTTATTTTCAGAATGGGTATGGGATGATTGAAGATTTCTCGGAAGATGAGAGTAATTGAAGGCTATCCGGGCTAATAAGGCATTTGAAACGACTCCCATCTTGGTACTAACCGCAAAGGCATTTAAAGGGGATCAAGAAAAATGTCTCGAATGTGGTGTATCTGATTTACGAACAAAGCCAATCAATCTTGAACAACTATTCTCTACCATTAAGAAATGGCTCGTATAAAATGAGAAGGGCTCCCGTTCCACCATGAACGGAAGCCTTTCTTTATGGCTAATTCTTATCCTGATGATATTTCGTCCAAATGAGGGATGTAAGAAGAATTAACTCGAATGCATTCGTGATGGCTCCGCTTTCTATTGGAAGATCAACCAGGCTGCCGATAAGCATCAGGGCGACACCGATAAACATCCAAAACCATCCTGTCCGCTTCCAAAGAAAAATCGATGCAGCCAAAAGAGCAAGCGTAACCATCAAGATCATGACAGGCGGACCTGAAGGGGAATTTGTCGCTGAATACTTTAATACACCAAATGTGGTTTCTGCTTTTAGGGTAAGACCGAGTACAACCGTAAACAGCTCAACGAGGAAAGCGATAAGCGTATAAATAACCGTGATCCACATGGCGGCAGACGTATTGGCCCAATTAATACGAGCTCTGCGAAGGACATCCAGGGAAAAGACAATTAACAGCGGGGTGAATATGGCATGCAGCCAATAGCGCGCCGCATTTAAATTCTTTAAAAGCTCTCCTTCTCCAATCCATTTCCCAATCCCAAGAATGGTATTGTCATAAATCAATGGTGTTATGACAAGGATGAGAACATTAGACAAGACAGCTAGACCGCTCCGTTTGATAGTTAGAAGCAGGAAGATGAATAGGCCTAAATAGGCGAGGGCAAAAAGTAAATATAACAAAGCATCCATAAATGACCTCCTACTTTCTATACATTTCCTAAAATAAGGGCTATTTAAACATTTATTAAGCTTATGCAGAATAATCGATTGGTATTATTAAACTGGATTTGATGTTCTTATCAAAAAAGAGGCTGGGAAAATGGAGTAAATGATTTTCAAAAACGAATGATTGTCACTTATTCTTCCTATTCGGGTAGCAGTTGGAAAGACAAGCCCGTTCCATTCCGCTAGTCACTAATAGTAGAAGGTCACAATCAACTCATGCATAGAAAACAACAAATAAAGACCCGAAGGATTAGATGATAGATTCATTCATTTATCGTCTAATCCTTCGGGTTTATCATTGGCTGAGATACTTATGTACCAGCCTCTTGGTGTTATTATTTATGCTTGTTCAAATTTATAAGGTGTTTGAAGGTATTCCGCGTAATGGTTCATATAAATATGAAATTCCTTGTTATCGAGCTCAGCGAAAAGCAATTCAATATATCGACTATTGGTTTTGGAAATTCTAGCCTTCAAATAGTTAATACCATCGTAGCTGAACCAAATCTGTTGATGAATACTAAATGGGCAGCGTCCGTAATGGGCGATCCCAGCCTTGTTATCCGCATAATAATGGAGCGGGAATTTCCTGGCTGCTCCATTGGCAGTTGTCTTGATTGCCACATCAACGGGTGCATCTAATGAAATTTGCTCTGGCTTATGTGTGATCGGTTTCTGATAAGCAACATAAATGCATATGATTAACGCAAACAAATTAAAGACACTCCACATCATATTGATGAGGTAGGAAGGAAGCGTAATAATACCATTCTCAAGATAAAGATAGCCAGTATACCAGCTTACTAACGAAAGAACTGCCAGAATAATATGAGGAAGAACAATCCGGAGCTGGAAATATCCCTTCTTATATTCCGTCTCCTTTGGTGTTACATGAAAGGCAATCTTCAGTTTAAATAGTTGCTTAAGGATAGAAACCGTTAGATGAGGAGCCATTGCTGTATCATAAATATGGGACCATCTAATCGACCGTGTTTTCGGCGAGAGAGCTTTGAAGATTAATAATTGCCCGATAATAAACGGAATAAACAACATGATAAGGTCGTAAACCGAAGCATGAATAATAGGGATGGCAAAGATTAAAAAGAGAATTGGCATCATAAGGTAGATCATCTTTTGGATGCTCGAAAACCAATAAAGCAGCCCGTCAAAATAAGCAAGTCTTTGGGCCATGCTAAGACCCTTAGATGCTTTTGGCCAAAGCTTGTACATAATCTGCAGATTGCCGCGGCACCAGCGGTCACGCTGTTTCAATAGGTCTGTGTAGGTCTGGGCACTTATACCATATGCGAGCTCTTCATTGACGAAAACTCCTTTATATTGTTTGGCGTGCAGAAGCAAGCCGACCCCCATGTCTTCCGTAATCGAGCAAGTGGGATATCCCCCGATTTCCTCCACATACTTCTTTCTGAAGAGAGCGTTGGTTCCAACATGCAATACGGCATTGATTGCAGCACGAGCTTCCTGAACATCCCGCATGAAGAAATCCTGTTCATTTGGAATATCACTTCTGTAATTGTACTGATACATATCCATGTTGTAGAATACTTGCGGAGTTTGGACAAATGCAACATCCTCATCTGCGAAATAACCCAAGGTCTTGATAAGGAATTCCTTTTTCGGAATCATATCAGCATCAAGTACAAGAAACAGATCTCCAGTAGTCTTCGATAAGGCATGATTAATGTTTCCAGCTTTCGCACCTTTCGTATCCTGCCGGGTAATCCAATGACATCCGTACTCTCGACATAAAGATCCAATCTCCTTTCGATTGCCGTCATCACAGACATATACATTCAGCTTATCTGCTGGATAATGCATATTTAAAGCAGCCACAAGTGTTTTCTTGAGCAAGGATGGAGATTCATTATAGGTACAGATAAGTACGTCTACTACAGGTAAATCTTGATCCTTATAACAGTCCCATGATTTTTCCTTTCGATTGTATTTTCTAAGAAATAGGAACTGGAAGGTGAAGAATTGGCATAAGCCAATTAATTCAGCAGCTATAAGCAAAATTCCGAGAATAAAGCTAATAACGGAAGAAAAAGAGATTGTCGTGAATCTCCAAATTATGTAGTTAAGAGCAATCATCGTATTGATGATGATTAGGTACTTCTGGTATTTTTTATTTTTCTTTGCCAGAAGGTAAGACAAACCGAGTAAAATGAGAGCTGAAATACAAAAAATCACATAAACCTCCTGTTTCTTAAATTTTGCTTAATAATATTAAAATAATTCTTTATTCTTGCAAAGTGGTAAAATATCACAGGGGGATACAGCGGCATTTTACGGCAAAATAAGAGACCGGCGCAAAATCCACCATACAGATTTTGCGCCAGCCTTATCAAGTTAGGGGCTTATCCAATGAGAACGTAAATAAATGATCATAATCTCGTAAAACGCTGGCCGTTCCTGTCAGTTTGCTTAAATTATACACAGTGGACCATTGTGTAAAGCTCGTTGATTCCTCTGTTTTCTCCTGGCTGACGAGTTGGAGAAGGGACATCGCCTCGCCTTCCGTGAGCGCCTCTTTTTTGAACTCGAGCACGGACTGCAATATGCGATAACGTTCTACGCCATGACCATATCCATCCATGGAAGGGTCTAGATAGAAATTGGTGACATAATGTTCTTCCACGACAGAGAAGACATCGTGACAATATTCAAGCACGACTGCACGACCACTTGCATCTGCGACCAAGAAGTGGAACGACGATGTATTGCTCGATGCCTGCATATCATAGCCCTTGAATAATTCAATTGCCTCATCTACATTGGCCGCCCGGTCCAGTACGAGACGAATAGCTACGGTTGTTGAGATATTCTGCTTTCCGGTATTCTGTCTTGTTGGCGGTCCTTCCAGCTTCAAGACACTAATCACAAGTCCTTTTTCATTCATTCCATCCATGAGCAAATAAGGGAAGAGGACGGCTGGAGAAAGATCGGTCACTCCGTCGTCAAGGCTGCCCGCAAGATAGCCAATCCAGCCTGCATCCGCCAGGCCGATGGATGCATAGCCATTCTCTGGTCTTGTGCGAACGAGCACAGCGGTCATATTCATCAAATAATCGAAATTCCGCCCATAAATCATTTCCCCTGACCGGGTGGACGCTGTAAACGCACTGCAGCCGCCATTATTCGATCCGGCCTCCGCATTCCCATCATCCAAAAGCTCTCTATTCACAAACTCTACTAAGTGAGGAATATCGGTGATTCCAGCTGCAAGGATTTGATCAAGCTTGTAATCCGCCGTATATTCCATTGAATATAGCTGCCCATTTTTCAGGTTCACGATGGACTCGATGCTAGCTCGCTGGGCATCTGTTCGGAGGTGATTCGCTGGATTTGTTATCCCTGGATTTCTGGAGATATCATCAAATGCTGGGCGAATGTCTAGAAACCTATTCATGAATAATCACTCCTATTGATATATGAAATAATTATTTTAATATAACTGTTTGTTCTATACCCTGAGAGAGAGGGATTTAATCGAAAAGACTGGATCTGCATAAAAAAATGACTCAAGGTGTATACCTCGAGTCATTCATATGGGAGAAATTTTATCAAAGGGAATTTAGCCGGTGCTTAATGAAAAGGAGCAGAATGATGAAAACATGGATGATTGCAAGAATGCCGATATAAACAGAATTTAGAGGAACGACAAATCGATGAACCAAAAAAACAGCCAGACACTCCAGCCCAAAAGCGATGAGAACAGCCCCAATCCTCTTCGCTAATAACTTCTCATCGCGAATGGATCCCTCCTGATATCCGGCAATAAAATTCACGATTCCCTTCCTCGAGACATAGAGACCTATGAGGATGAAGAAGAGACTAAAAGTAACTACGATCAGGATAGACAAATAAACTCACCTGCCTTTTATCTAAAATCAGGTCTTGCTGTGAAAAAGTCCCTGAAGGATAGTTAAGAATGGGATGAGAAAGAAAATACTTTTTTAACTGGTGGTTAATTAAGTATATCAAATGATATGTAATTTTTTTACAAAAGAAATGTATCTGTATACAGGATAAAGAAAATAGTCAGGAGGATGAGCTATTTTGGTATAGCTTGAGAATAGTAATTTAGTGTAATGTGCAAAAAAATTCATAAAATTGGAAATAAATGATTGAAATATTCTGATAAATTATTATAATTAAAAATTGAGAGGTGATTCATATGTCAGAAAAGCTGGCGACAGAGGATAAGAGTTTGACTCCAAAAGGGTTAGAGACAAGGCAAAAAATCATCAATGCAGCTGAAGAGGTGTTTGGTCAGAAGGGCTATTATGAGACTTCCATTGTGAATATTGCACAAGAGGCTAAGGTAGCCCAAGGAACGTTTTATAATTATTTTCCATCTAAGAAGGACATCTTTGATGAGCTGATTCACATGTATAGCAGGGAATTACGAACAGCGATTAAGGAAGAGATGAATCATGCTAATACTTTTGAGGAAGCGCAGAGGGCAGGCTTCCATGCTTTCTTTAGCTGGGTAAAAAATCATCGTAATTTATACAGTATTGTGCAGCAAGCCGTTGTCGTCGATAGGGATTTGTACCGGTGGTATTATAATAAGCTTGCTAATGGATTTCTAAGGAGTCTTTCAGCTGGGATGGAAGCCGGTGAATTTAAGCAGCTAGATCAAGAGACGGTTGCCTATTGTCTCATGTCAATCGGCCAATTCTTAGGGATGAGATGGGTGTATTGGGAACAAGATGATGTTCCGGAGGAAGCTTTTGAAGCAGCCATGACGTTAATCTTTAATGGTCTAAACAAAAGGTGAAAGGGTGATTAGTAATATGAAAGGCATAGCCTACTGGATTGAAAAACGAGCAACCATTACGCCAGGGCGTATTGCCGTCATCACTGAAGAAGAGAAAATTACGTACAAAGCTTTACATAATAAGATAACAGATACGGCAGCTTTCTTAAAGCAATCGTATGGAGTAGAAAATGGCGACAGAGTCGCCATTCTCTCTCAAAATCGGCTTGAATATTTAGTGTTAATCTTTGCACTTGCTAAATTAGGTGCAATTGCCGTCCCGCTCAATATACGGTTAACGTCTAGTGAATTATGCTATCAGCTAAAGGATAGCGACACGTCTGTGCTAATCGCGGAGGGACTATTCTATGAGCAGGCTCAGTCCTTATTGCAAGAGACAGGGATTGAACATTTAGCGAAAATTGAAGCCTTTGCTGCTATAGAAAGTGCTGGGAATTACCCATTTCGAGAAGTAAATGAAAGCGCTCCCTTTATTATTTGTTATACGTCCGGCACGACAGGGAAACCAAAGGGAGCTGTACTGACGCAAGCAAATATGTTTTGGAACGCCATTAATAATGTCCTTGCCATTGATTTGACTTCGGCGGATCGCTCGATTGTTTTGTTGCCGCTCTTTCATATCGGTGGGATTGGACTCTTTGCCCTGCCGACGCTTTTTGTAGGTGGAACGGTGATAATTCCAGGCAAATTTGAACCACAAAAGGCAATCGCGATGATTGAGCAATATGAGGCAACGATTGTCATGGGTGTCCCCGCGATTCATAAGGCCTTAATTGAATGTCCATCCTTTAAAAGAGAAAAAATGAAAGCAGTCCGCTGGTTTTATAATGGCGGGGCACCTTGTCCGCATGAACTCATCCAAACCTTTTTTGACCATGGCTTCTTATTTGGGCAAGGGTTTGGTATGACGGAAACCTCCCCTACTCTGTTCATGCTTTCAAGGGAGGATGCTCCAAGGAAGATTGGTTCGATTGGCAAGCCTGTTATGTATAGCGACTTCAAGCTCGTTAATCAAGAAGGGGATGTCGGAGAATTAGTAGTTAAAGGACCAAACATTATGACTGAATACTGGAGGAAGCCTGCGGCAACAAATGAAACCATTATCGATGGCTGGCTTTATACAGGTGATTTGGCGAGGATTGATGAAGAGGGCTTTGTCTATATTGTAGGCAGGAAGAAGGAGATGCTTATTTCTGGAGGTGAAAATATTTATCCGCTGGAAATAGAGCAAGCCATCAGTCAGCATACGGATGTGAGTGAGGTAGCTGTCACTGGAGTAGCCGACCCTGTTTGGGGTGAAGTTCCAGCAGCATTTGTGGTGAAGAAACCATCTAGTGAGTTGACGGATAAGGATATCATTGAGTATTGCCGCGATAAGCTAGCGAAATATAAGCTTCCAAAGGAAATTATTTTTATGGATGAGCTACCTAAAAACGCAACAGGCAAAATCCAAAAAAATCAGTTAGGGAAACTGATTCAGGAATAGGGAAGGGGATCAGAGGAATGGATAATTTCACAGTAGGTCAGCAGGCAGCATGCAGCAAGACGATAACCGAAACAGATGTAGTGATGTTCGCTGGACTGAGCGGCGATTTTAACCCTATCCATATTGACAGCGAGTATGCAAAGAATACAAGGTTTAACGAAAGGATAGCCCATGGCTTATTAACATCGAGTTTACTTTCGCAGCTCTTAGGAGTGCACTTGCCAGGGAAAGGATCGGTTTATATGGAACAAACAATCAAATTTAAAGCACCGGTCTATATTGGCGATACAATCACGGCAACAGCGACAGTTCAGGAGTATATCAAAGAGAAGAGAATAATAAAGCTTCTAACAGAATGCCAAAACCAAAAAGAGGTGACCGTCTTAACTGGAACAGCTGTCATGATGGTACCAAAGGAAGGGGAAAGGATATGACGAAGATTGGAATCGAAGCGACAAGCACCTTTTTTCCGGCAGGGATTGAGTCGGCTAGCTTACTCGCAAATAAAACCGGCATCCCAGAAAACATCATAACGGATAAATTCGGATTATACGAGAAACATGTAGCTGATGAAACGATGCATGCATCTGACATGGCGATTGAGGCTGCTAGACCAATTGTTGACCAATACGGACCAGACACCATCGATGTCGTTATCTATTTCGGGAGCCCCCATAAAGACTACTATGTATGGACATGCGCTTCGAAAATTCAGCATGAGCTAGGGTTAAAGAAAGCCTATGCATTTGAAATCATGAATGTCAGCTCAGGATTCCCTGTTGCCTTAAAAGTTGCCAAGGATATGATAAAGGCTGATAACACCATTCAATCGATTCTATTAGTAGGAGGATGTAAGGAATCACAAATTGTTGATTATACGAATCCACGGTCCCGTTTCATGTTCAATTTCGGTGATGGAGGATGCGCAGCTTTAATAAAACGTGATTCACTTGTCAGTGAAATTTTAGAAAGCGCTATCATAACAGATGGATCCTTCCATCAGGATGTTCGTATTCCTGCAGGAGGATCAAAAAACTTCGCTAGTCATGAAACAGTAGAACAACGTAAGCATTATATAGATGTCCACAATCCCGCTGATATGAAAGAAAGACTCGACCCTGTATCCATTCCTAATTTCGAAAAAGTCATACGAAAATCATTGCAAAAAAGCGGGTTATCTTCAGAAAATCTCTCACTATTACTTCCACTTCATACGAAACGATCGATGTTTAACCAACTTCTCTCTAGTTTAGACCTCCCAGAAGAAAAAGCCATTTATCTAGATCATCATGGGCATATGTCCTCACTAGACCCCTGTGTCGGGCTCCACCTCGCCCAAGAGCAGGGCAGATTGAGTCACGGCGATATAGCGGTTGCCGTTAGTGCGGGTACTGGATATACATGGGCTGCAACGGTGATTAAATGGATGGGAACAAAATGAAAGCAATACTCCGATTTAATATGCTCTTAGCCATGCTCTTGATTCTTAGTCTTTTCATTACTGGAATAAGTAGTGAACAACGGAGCTGGAAATTTAGATCCGCTTGAAAACTGGGGAGAAGAACCGGGCGATTTATTCTTGCCGATTGGTATGGCCATTGATAAAGGTAATCGAGTCTATGTAACAGATACCTCAAATAATCGCATGAATGTCTATGATTCGAACGGAAACTTCATTAAGGAATTCGGCCATTTTAGCGGGAGTGCAGGAAACTTCTTTTCTCCGCAAGGGCTTGATATTGGCAAGGATGGCAGGATTGTCATCGCTGATGGTTTATTGCACCGCATTCAGTTTTATAAATAAGGATAATTCGGGGAGGAATGAAAATGCCAGTAAAGCTAAGGATGTGTTTATCTGTCGTATTGTTGGGGTCAATGCTTGTTGCCGCAGGCTGTTCAGATGATGAAGCAAGCTCGAGTGAGGATACGATAAAAGTTGGTGTGCTTGCATCGATGACAGGTCCGCTTGAGGTCTATGGAAAACAAACGGTACAGGGATTTGAGCTTGGTCTTGATTATGCAACCGATGGCAAGATGGAGGTCGACGGCAAAAAAATCGAATTCATCGTTGAGGATACTGAAACGAAACCGGATGTGGCAGTCAAGCAGGCAACGAAATTGCTTGAGGAAGATGAAGTTGACTTCCTGGTGGGATCATCAAGTTCTGGCGACACGCTAGCTGTTTTGCCGCTTGCTGAGGAGTACGAAAAAATCATGGTCGTTGAACCCGCGGTAGCAGATAGCATCACAGGTGAGAACTGGAACCGCTATATTTTCCGGACTGGCCGCAATTCATCCCAAGATTCGGTGGCAGCCGCGGCTTCCATTGCAAAAGAGGGGGTGAAAATCGCAACACTTGCTCAAGATAGCGCCTATGGTAGAGAGGGCGTGCAAGCCTTTAAGGAAGGAGCAGAGAAACTGGGAGCTGAAATCATGAATGAACAATATGTTGATGCGAACGCAACGGATTTCACATCAAATATCCAAAATATCATAAGCTCTAAGCCAGATTATTTATACATTGTGTGGGCTGGATCGAATTCCCCATGGAAACAGCTGAAGGATATGAAAGTAGCAGAGCAAGGCATTAAGCTTTCAGCTGCTGCTCAAGACATTGCCTCGCTGAAGACGATGGATGCTCTTGTTGGGATGAGTGGATTCTCCATCTATTACTATACCCTTCCTGACAATGAGGTGAATGATTGGCTTGTGGAGGAGCATAAGAAAAAATTTGACGGCGAGGTTCCAGACCTCTTTACGGCAGGCGGGATGTCATCGGCGATTGCCATTGTGGAAGCTTTGAAGAACACAGAAGGGGATACGGATAGTGAGGCGCTAATTGAGGCGATGGAAGGAATGGAGTTTGACTCGCCGAAAGGGACGATGAAATTTAGAGCGGAGGATCATCAGGCACTGCAATCGTTATATGCAATCACTCTTGAAGAAGAGGATGGAGTCGATTATCCGGTACCGGTATTGGTTAGGGAACTGACAATGGATGAAACAGAGCCCCCAATTCGGAATAAGAAATAAATTTGAAGGAGGGGATTTTTCCCCTTTCTTCTCTATGAAAAGGAGGGATTCTTCTTGGAAATAATATTATCAACCGAACACCTTTCTGTTTCATTTGGCCAGCATGACGTGATTAAAAATCTGAACCTATCCATACCAGAGAAGAAGTTGATTTCAATCATTGGTCCTAACGGAGCAGGGAAAACGACGCTATTCAATTTATTGAGCGGTCAGCTTAAACCGACAAAGGGAGAGATTTATTTCAAAGGGGAAAATGTGACAGGCTATTCCATCCCGGAGCGGACGAGACTCGGGATAGGACGTTCATTCCAGCTGACAAATATCTTTCCGGAATTACCTGTGATTGAGAATATCCGGTTAGCCGTCCAAGCAGAGCAAAAGGATTTCTTCCGCTTCATACCAACGAAGAAGAAGTATCTGGGTCAACAGGAGGAAGCAAGGAGGCTGTTGAATGAAGTCATGCTTGAAGGAAAGGATGACGTTCTAGCAAAGGATCTTGCCCATGGGGAGAAACGGAAATTAGAGCTGGCCATGCTGATGGCCCTTAAAACGGAATTACTGCTCCTCGACGAACCGACGGCTGGAATCTCGATTGAAGAAGTGCCAGGCATTTTAAAGGTTATCGAAAAGATCAAAATGAACGGGTTAAGTACCATTGTGCTGATTGAACACAAAATGGATATGGTTATGCATTTGTCTGATCAACTAGCTGTCTTATTTCATGGTGAATTATTAGCTGAAGGCAGCCCCAGTGAAATCATGCAGGATGAACGTGTCCAAAATGCATATTTAGGGGGATTATACGATGACTCTCTTAAAAGTGGATGAGATGGAAACCTATATTGGCCAATTTCATATTTTGCAGGGTGTTTCCTTTGAAATTCGAGAGGGCAATATTACGGTATTGTTTGGAAGAAATGGAGCAGGAAAAACAACCACCTTACGCTCAATCATGGGCTTTCATCAAATCACCAAAGGAAATGTAACGTTTAAGGGTGAACAGTTGAATGGACAGCCCACACACACCATATCAAGAAAGGGAATAGGCTATGTTCCAGAAAACCAGGGGATCTTTCACCACTTAACGGTGGAAGATAATTTTTCCCTTGCCCAAGCGGTGAAATCGGATACGCAGGGAGAAAAAGCGGAGTGGATGCTCGCACTCTTCCCTGATTTAAAGAAATTTTGGCGAAAGAAGAGCGGTCTTTTAAGCGGCGGCCAAAAGCAAATGCTTGCGATAGCGCGGGCCTATATTAATAGTGAGCATTTATTGTTGATTGATGAACCAAGTAAGGGCTTGTCGCCGATTATGGTAGAGAAGCTGATGGAGTCTATCCTGGAAATGAAGAGCAAGACAACGGTATTACTGGTTGAGCAAAATTTTATCATGGCCAGCCAGATTGGAGACGACTACGCCATTATGGATGACGGGAAAATCGTTCATAAGGGCGGGATGGAAAGTTTGAAGGATGATACTGATACATGCAGAAAATATTTAGGAATCGCTTAATCGGCGAAAGGAGAGAACAATGGACATTTTAGTCAATTTATTCGTGAATGGAATATCGACCGGAATGCTTGTTTTTCTGCTTGCTTCTGGTCTAACTCTTATCTTTGGCCTAATGAGTGTCCTGAATTTTGCTCATGGGGGGTTGTTTGCCTGGGGAGCTTTTTCCGGGGTATGGATATTTGCTGAAACGGGAAGCTTTCTCATATCCATGCTAGGTGCCGTCGTTATTGGAATGGCATTGGGCTGGGTTTTAGAGAAATTCCTGATTAGGCCTGTCTATGGAAATCACGTCAGACAACTCTTGATTACGCTTGGAGGCATGCTGGTCTTAAGTGAGATGCTTAAAGTTATTTGGGGACCGAATCCGATTCGAGCCCCATTGCCTGAATGGCTTTCAGGAAGCTATCAATTAGGTGGAATCATTTTGATTAAATATCGTCTTTTTGTTATCCTGGTTGGTATTTTGATTTACATTCTCTTAATGCTCCTTTTGAATAAGACTAAGCTCGGACTCATGATTAGGGCAGGAGTGATGGATAAAGAAATGGTGCAAGCGCTTGGTATCAATGTCAAATCACTCTTTTCCTTCGTGTTTTTGCTCGGAGCAGGCGTCGCGGCACTTGGCGGTGTCTTGCTTGCACCCTATTCAGGAGTCGTATTTGCAGAAATGGGGATGCAATATGCGATATTGGCATTTGTCGTTGTCATTATCGGCGGCATGGGCAATTTGAAGGGGTCGGCTGTCGCTTCCTTGATCGTCGGCCTGGCTGGAGCATTTATGGCCTATTATCTGCCTGACTTTTCTCTGGCGCTCAATATGCTGCTGCTTGCTTTTGTCTTATTAGTGAAGCCTTCTGGTTTGTTTGGAGAGGAGGGCGAGGTATAGATGCGGGTGTTATCGAATAACCGATCTTTTGTGATTGGGCTTGTTGTCGTGGCATTCTTGGCTGTTATCCCGTTTGTAAATGATTCGCGAAGTATGCTTATTTTACTCACACAGGTCTTTATTTTTGCCATTTTCGCGATGAGCTTTGATATTTTGTTAGGGTATACCGGAATCGTCTCATTTGGCCATTGCCTCTTCTTTGGTATTGGTGCTTATAGCGTGGCATTATTATTTGATAGGCAGGGCGGGGAACTAATGTCATTTGCAGCAGGGATGGCCATCGCCCTTGTATTAGCCGTCGTCATTAGCTATATCATTGGAATGCTCTCGCTTAGATTGAAAAGCCATTTCTACGCGATGCTAACATTGGCCTTCTCTCAGTTATTCCTTGTCCTAGCTGAAAAATGGCGGACATTGACCCATGGAGGAGACGGATTTACCTTCATGGTCCCTGATCTCTTTAGAGACCGTCTCTCTTTCTATTACATTACCTTCATTTGTCTGATCGTTCTATTT
This sequence comes from Bacillus sp. FJAT-27916, assembly GCF_001183965.1. Classification (GTDB taxonomy): domain Bacteria; phylum Bacillota; class Bacilli; order Bacillales; family Pradoshiaceae; genus Pradoshia. The sequence goes on along the minus strand of NZ_LFZV01000001.1, from coordinate 2,958,696 downwards.
ATCTTATTAAAACTTTTCACCGAATCCTCAGCTGGGAAAGTTCTAAAGGCGATATCACAAAATGAACAAAGAGCAGAAGCGCTAGGATATAAAACGCTGCACTATAAGGTTATCGCGAGCATCGTCGCCGGTACGACTGCAGCTGTAAGTGGAGGGCTTTACGTGGTTACCCTGCGCTTTGTCAACACGACTGTTTTCTCAATCGATGTCACATTGGATGCCCTCTTAATGACTATGATTGGCGGAGTAGGAACGCTCGTCGGTGCCATAGCAGGAGCCGGCATCATCGAATACCTGCAGCATTATTTATCTGAACTAGGCTCAACCTACCCAATCTTCGAACGTTGGACCATTCTCCTTGGATTGCTGTACATCTTCGTCATTCTCGGTTTCCCAAGCGGATTAGCTGGATTGTTTAAGAAGGTGTCAAAGAGAAGAGGAAAGAAGAAATCAGCGGATAGAAATGGTGAGGGATTAGAGAAAACAGCTTGATTTATATACTATTTTCAGTAAGGAGCGGGGGATCGAATCGATTCCCCGCTTTGTCATCAAACAAATCATGTTTTAGATTTATGTTAGTTGGTGTGTGCGACGGCACGTATTTCAATCAATTGATGTGGAAACGCCAAGCCTGAGGTGCCAACGAGAGTACCAGCTGGCTGGTGGTCGCCAACATATTCTTTGAATAGAGTGACACACTGTTCAAAATGCTCTTCTGGCTTTGTCAGGAAGATCTCCATCTCAGCAATATTAGATCTGGTGACTCCGAAACCAGCAAGCACGGAATCAAGATTTTTCAGTGTCTGCCTTGCTTGTGCCTCAAAATCGCCCTCTCCAACAAATGATCCATCCATACTATGAGAAAATTGGCCTGAGATGTAGATGGTATCATTGGCCATGTAACCTTGCGTAAGCCCGAAAGCTTCCTCCCAAGACACTCCATGGTTATATGTTTTAATCATGTTTATGACCCCTTTCCATTAAAGTATGTTCAGTATAAACTGGAAACAAATAGAAAGGTAGTACGCACTTTATTGATAGATACTACCTGAAAGGATAGTGGGAAGATGGGCATGGAGGAGTATAAAGGGAAAGTGAAAAAGATTGAAGACACACCATTCGGTTACACCATATCTGTCATCGGGGGCAAATGGAAGATGGTAATCATTTATCTGCTGGCGGAAAACCAGCCGGTACGCTTCAATGCTTTAAAAAAGCAGATAGGAGCCATCACGTATAAAACATTGAGTTCGCAACTAAAGGAATTGGAGGCAGATGGGCTGGTGAAACGGAAGGAATACCCGCAAATCCCTCCAAAGGTGGAATACAGTTTGACGGAGAAGGCTGATACTTTGCTGCCGGTATTGGAGGAGTTGTGTGAGTGGGGGGCGAGATATCAATAGACAAGGAATTAATCATATGTTGATTCTGAACGTAAAGGAACAGGATGATAACTAGAAAAAAGGATTGAACCCTAATCGGATTCAATCCTTCATTCTTTTATTCAACAACTACTGTGCCTTTATAAGGAGTATCTTCGCTGGAAGTCCCAACATATACAGTGTACTCGCCAGGTCTTACGACGAAGTCATGTTCATAGTAGTCCCATACGCCCATTGGATGGTTCGTAGCAGCTGGGTCAATTGTGATTGTTACTTCACGTGACTCATTAGGCTCTAGGTGAACTTTTTGGAAGCCAACTAGACGTTTAGGCGGCTGTCCGTGGACAGGAATGCCTAGGTATACTTGAACAACTTCAGCTCCAGCCACTTTTCCTGTGTTCGTTACGGTTACTTTAACCGTGATAGGAGATTTGCCGTCTGTTTGTTCTGGTGTGACTGAGAATCCAGAAAGCTCAAAGGTTGTGTAGGATAGCCCATATCCGAACGGGAATAATGGCTTAATTCCTTGAGACTGGAACCAGCGGTAGCCCATGTTGAGGCCTTCAGAATAACGGATAACTGGGAAGCCGTTTCCTTCATCTGTACCAGGGTAGCGCTCAGGCTTGCCTGCGTATAATAGGTCGCTTTCAGATGCCGCATAGGTTGTAGGAACCTTACCTGATGGGTTAACTACACCGAAGAGTAAATCAGCCACAACGTGACCATCTTCAGTACCTTGGTTCCAAGCTTCAAGAACTGCTTTAGCTTTAGAAATCCATGGCATCATGACTGGGCTGCTGTCTTTCATGACAACAACAGTTTGCGGATTGATATCCAACAATTCGTCAACCATGCGGTTTTGGTCGTTCAACATGTTTGGTGTTGGCAAGTCAAAGCCTTCAGAGGCAACCAAACCAGCCATTAAGATCACCATGTCTGCTTTAGCTGCAGCAGCTTTTGCTTCTTCAAGATTTGATAAATCGGAAGCAACTGTGAACTTGCTGACTTTAGAGTCTGAACCAAGACCTTGCAGTACATTCTGCATACCTTCTACTGGTGGTACAGTGTAGAGCGGAGTTACCTTTGAACTGCCCCCACCACCATTGCACGCATCATCAACGAATTCGGATTGACCAATGATCACGATATTAGCATAGGCTTTCGGGTCAAGCGGCAGAATATCGCCTTCATTTTTGAGAAGAACGGCAGCTTGAGAACCGATTTTGCGAGATCTAGCTCCGTGTCCTTTCGCATCAATCTCACCTGGATTGTAAGGACGCTCGAATTGATTGAAACGGAACATTTGTGTATAGCGGCGAACCAATGCACGGTCAACCGTTTCAATTTCAAGGCTCGTGTCTTGGAGGGCATTCTTCACATTCGTCTCGTTCAACCATTTAGCATCCGGCATTTCATGGTCCATACCAGCATTCAATGATGCAGCAGCAGAACGGCAAGACCAGAAGTCAGATTGTACATACCCTTGGAAGCCCCATTCGTCACGAAGGATATCGTTAAGAAGGTAGCGGCTTTCCGTTGCGTACACACCGCGAACACGGTTGTAAGCGCTCATTATAGCGGCGATGTCACCGTCTTTGACTAACATTTCGAAAGGCAGAAGGTAAAGCTCGCGCAATACATGCTCATCTAACTCAACACTTGTGCGGAAGCGCTCGTACTCCTGATCGTTAACGGCATAGTGTTTACCCATCGCAATAACGTCATGCTCCTGAATCGCTTTCGTAACCTCAACGCCCATTACACCGGAAAGGTATGGATCTTCAGAGAAATATTCAAAGTTACGACCAGCGATTGGCGTTCTGTGCAGGCAAACCCCTGGTCCTTCAAGAACATGCTGGCCAAGCGTAGCCGTCTCAGAACCAATGATATCCCCGTACTCACGCGCTAGCTCAGGATCAAAGCCTGCAGCAAGACCAATTGTCATTGGCAGTGCAGTAGCTGGCGGGCTTGGATGACCATCCCCCATACCTACGCCTACAGGTCCGTTTGTAATACGGAAACGAGGGATACCCAACTCTTCAATACCCTTAACATGGCGCTGAACTTGGATTTGAGCCATAAGGCGCTCTTGCTCCTCAGGGCTCATCATATTCATTTCATCCATGGATGGCAAGTCATAGATGTTGATTGTATTCATGGCACCGTGCAGCTGGGCAATCTTTTGCTCCAAAGTCATAGCAGCAACAAGCTTCTCAGCACGCTCACGTGGTGAAAGTGACTTGTCCATCCATGGAAACTGCTCGGTCTTATCCATAACCATATTCTGTTGACTCATGTTGAACTCTCCTCACATAATAGTGTTCTTACTTTCTCTTTAAAACGCTTACATCGTTGAAATATCCAGGTAGCCTTCAAACAAAAAGGAAGATTTCTTCCCTTGTTATATCTGGATTAATATCATTTGTGAAGTTTTTCACTAATTCTACTATAGTATTTTTCTTATCCTTTCTCTCGCACTATTTTTGTTATATTAGTACAAATTTGATGTGATTAGCGATTGGGAGTCAATGTATTATACTTTTTGGCTGGGTTGCAGAACATTCCTAAGGAACTATATGAATCTGCTGAAATAGATGGCGCCAAAAAGAGATTTATGATGAGGCCCAAGGGAAAATCGGTTATCGCGGCTTATATATGGAAGTCACCGAGAAAGCCGGTCAGCCAATGCCAATGAACCACAAGAAAATCCTTCGATTGATGCGCAAGTTTCACTTTTTTGCCAAGGTACGGAGAGCGAACCCTTACCCTACGATGGCCAAGGCAACAGAGGTTCACCGTCAGGTACCCAACCATTTGAACCGCCAGTTTGACCAACAGGAACCAGGGAAAGTCTTCTTGACCGACATCACCTACCTGCAATTCCGTGGTGGGAAGACGGCTTATTTGTCTTGCGTGAAAGATGTGGCGACACGAGAGATCGTCGCCTATGAACTCTCGACAAGCCTGCGGATGGAGATAGTCTACCGAACATTAACCAAGTTAGAAAGCTTTTATGAGAAACAATTACATCCAGAAGCAATGATTCATTCGGATCAAGGGTTTCATTACACGCATCCTGAATATCAGTCTTGCGTGAAAGAGATGGGGCTCTTACAGTCCATGTCACGAAGGGGAAACTGCCTGGACAACGCCCCTATGGAATCCTTCTTTGGACATATGAAGGACGAAGTTCCTTACAAGAAGGCAAACAGTTTGGCGGAACTAAAATATATGATTGATGATTATATGGAACGACTATAACAATACGAGAAAGCAATGGACATTAAAGAAGATGACTCCGGCAGCTTACCGAAGTCATCTCATCGCCGCATAAACACGGCACATCCCTTTTTATTAAGCTGTCTACTTTATAGGGTGCAGTTCATTCTTGCTTTCTCCTGCACTTCCTCATTCCGTATTTTAAATCTACTCCGTTATCCAAGATTACAGCCTATGACATTGATCAGTTCTATGATGCCAAGCTACAGGAGGGTTTGGCGAATGCTACCGTACGAAAGATGCATAATCTCCTCTCAAAAGCTCTGCAGAAAGCTGTGAAATGGGGATTAATCAAGAGTAATCCTGCTCGTGATGCTACTCCGCCGACTGTTCATAAACAGCGTAAGCAAATATGGACGGTGGAAGAAGCGAAAACCTTCTTAGAAGTCTGCGAGCAGGAGGGTGAATTGATTCCATTCCTGTTGGCCATTTTCACTGGAATGAGACGTGGAGAACTGTTGGCGCTTAGATGGAATAACATTGATCTGGAGAATGGTGTGATTCATGTGGTCGAATCATTAGTAAGGACAAATGAGAAGGGCTTATATGTGAAGGAAGTAAAAACAGCTCATTCTGTACGAGAAGTTTTTCTCTCTCCGGATGTCCGTGATGCTTTAGTGGAATATAAGATAAGGCAGAAACCAAATGAATTAGGAATCGTTATTGCTTCTTCTGTAGGCACATATATGGAACCGCGCAACCTTCTAAGAAAGTATCAGCGCCTAATCAAACTGGCGAAGGTTCCTTATATGCCATTCCACAATCTACGGCATACTCATGCAACAATTCTTATGCGGATGGGTGAGAATCCGAAAGTGGTTAGTGAGAGGCTTGGACATGCCCGAGTCGGAATTACACTCGATATCTATTCCCATACAAATGAAGAAATGCAGAAGCGGACAGCAAATCGGTTTGGTGAACATTTTGGTTTAACGGTAATAAGGGAGACAGCTGAAGCCTTTGGAAACAAAGGGCTTATGCAATCTCTTATTAGTAGTCTTTTGTTAGTTAAATAATGCAGATATGTCTCTTACTAAAAATCTTTAAAAAAATAAAGCTAACCTTCAAACACCGTTGATTGTAGTGGAAGGCGCTCGACTCCTGTGGGAGCAGCGGACAGGGGAGACCCCACAGACGCAGAAAGCGGCGAGGAGGCTCCCCGGACGCCCCACGGAAAGCGAGCGCCTGTAACGGAAATCAACATTTCCGTTTAACATCGCTTCCTGAATCAATAGAAAGAAGGCTTAAACCGATATGGTTTAAGCCTTCTCAAAAAGTATGATCCCGACTGGGTTCGAACCAGCGACCCCCACCCTGTCAAGGTGGTGCTCTCCCAGCTGAGCTACGGAATCGTATATGTAAATGTTTAAGACAATATTTAATATAAATGCTTACAGGATAAAAGTCAATATACCTTGGTAACTTTTTTAATAAAATATTGTTCATCACTTTATACGTATACAAAAACTCTCCTAATTAGATTTAATCCTATAATTTTTTCTTGTTTTAGAAGAGACATTGACAAGTCTAATAGAAAAATGGTATTTTTATCCTATAAATTCTTGGTAAAGAACAATTTAAAGGTATATATTTGACTATTCAATATATGGACTATAAGGATGAACGAATGACGAAACAAGTTTATTGTCGTTTTGTATAAATCTAACAGCAATCACTGATTCAGAGGTCTGATAACAATCCTGGCACATTCCTGTCCAATGATGGAAACGTTGGTTTATTTAATCTTATCGTTCTTAATAAAGAATTTAGCGGGTTTGCTGAATAAGGAGATGGTTGCGAGAGATTATCCTATTGAAGCTTTGTATACAATTCTATTGAAATATGTTCCCTCCTGACATATCGATGATAGATTATTTGCTTTATAATATGAGTACCCCCTATGAAATTGAATAGCTTGGCTGAAAGTCCTGTTCGTTTTATTTACCTACCCTGATACTCATTTTCCATTATTTAGGAATGTCTTTCCGAATGATTAAAGGGAAAGAAGGGTAGGAAGAATAATAACGTACTTGTCCATGTACTGTACATAAGCCATTGCTTTTTGATGTGATGATAGCGCTGTGGGATGGAGAGTAGGATTTCCATGTGCTTTCTTTGTCCTTGAATACCAGAAATATCATCATAAGGAAGTGAATCGAAGGGGGAGACGACTGTGTTTCTATATTGAAACCGTCCGAACTCAAGGAGTGGGAATTAGATGAATTATATATTAGTGGGAGATGACGGTCATAGCAAGGTTGTCAAAGATATGATTGAAAGCACAGCTCCTGACAGGATTGCTGCGTACTTGGATAACCGATATGAAAAGCTGTTTAAGAAGGGTGACATTTATTATGGGCCGATTGCTGCGGCTAAATCTCTCTTAAGTCATGTGTTCTGTGCGAGGCTCGTTATCACAATTAGTGATAATTTAACAAGAAAAACGGTGGTTAATCAGTTGAATCTAGCGGATGACTGCTATACATCCGTCATTTCCAAGCGTGCGATCGTGAGCCCGAATGCTGAGATAGGAGTTGGCACGGTCGTGATGCCGGGGGCCGTCGTGAATGCGGAAGCGAAGATTGGCAAGCACGGCATCATTAATACCGCTTCTGTCGTTGAACATGATTGCCATATAGATGATTTTGTCCAAATATCACCGCGTGCATGCTTGACTAGCGGGGTTAAAGTAAACCAAGGTGTATTGGTTGGGGCGAATGCAACGGTTATACCCGATGTGGAAATTGGGCGCTGGGCTGTAGTGGGAGCAGGTGCAACGGTGACAGCGGATGTTCCTGAATTTGCACAGGCTTTAGCGGTTCCAGCAAGGGTGTATAAGAAAGAAAAGGGTGGCGGATTTAATGCCAATGCGAGTTATTAACTCTGTCACGACATAGATCGTTTAAATAGATAGGTTAAGTCGTCGATTGCCTAAAAAGGCCGGATCCATTTCGGAAAGGAGATTTCCATGATCGGAAAAAACATTCAGCAAATACGGAAGAGAAAAGGGATGACCTTGACTCAGCTGGCAGTAAATGCGGGGATATCGAAATCTTACTTGAGCAATATCGAGCGGGGCGTCAATCAGAATCCTTCTATTGAAGTTCTTAAGAGGCTTGCGCTCGTCTTGCATGTTGATTTGAAGACATTGCTGAAGATTGAGCAGCAAATGGATCAAAGTGAAAACCTGAATGAAGAGCTGATTGATTTGATTGAGGAATTGAAGACGACTGTGATTGAAAAGGAGGACATGGAAGAATACAGGGCATTAGTAGAATATATTAAATGGAAGACGAAGAACGTAAAAAGCTGAAGAAATAGGAGCATGATTGTCCCAGTGTATAAGCGAAGTCCTTTTTGCGAGAGAAACGGAAAGTATACGATTGGCCAATGTAGAAATCATTCTCATAAATGATAGCTCAACCGTTTGACAGTGCCGGATAGATCTATTCTAACGGCAGAATGAACGACTCGCAGCCACATTGAATGGAGGTCGCTCGGGATGAGTGGAACCAGGCGGTGTTTGTTAGTAACACACATCCTTTTTTGATTCCGTGTGACGATTCCTTTGAAGAAAATATGGTGTAATGGAGACATTTGGGGCGGATGCGATGCATTCCGCTTTTTATTATGCTCATAATGGTAAGTTTCTCATGTTTTCAATATAAGCCATCAAGTGTTTGGAGGGCTGTTTCAGGAATGCGGAAAAGGTCAAGTACCAATAAAATAAGCCTAGCTGGCAGGCTAAGCATGCTAGCTCCTAGCATAGGCTGAATAAAGTTCAAATAGCTCATCTTTCATACGATTCAAATCTCTATCCATTAGGACCTGTGGAATCTTGTATCCGACAAATAATGGAGAGACAACAAAACGTGGGATGGCCTTGCAAATGATCTTATCTTGGAAGCGGTAAAAGAATAGATTATAGCTGTTGCAGGCTTTATGAAAGCCATTTAATATATAGCGGATAAGTATTTGCAGCATATCAGGAAACGTATCTGCCACATTGTCTGCTGCGGTCAGGAGATTAAATTCCGTAAACCCAATGATGGGGTATGCGGAAATCGTCATCTCTACACCACCGCAGGTAAAGACATTTGTTCCTTCGAAGTCAGTCATGCTGATATTTTGATGGTAATCTACATGCTTCATTCCGATGATTTGCATATGGGGATGAAGAAGGCTTCCTCCTGAATATGGTCCATGATTCTTGAATAAGATGACAGATTCATACTCCTCTGTATCCTCGACCTCCTGCCATTTATTCAGGCAGAAGTTCATTAATCTTCTCATATGTGACCGGGAGTAACTCCTCATATCTGAGGTGCATTCATCTGTTTCGATGATGACGGTTTGGTACGTATCTTTAAGGGTGGGATACTTGTTCATGAGCCAAATGATTTCTCCTTCTCTTGCCAGAATATTTTGTAATTCATCCGGCTTGCAGAAGGGACACTCAGTCGATTTGTTGTGGATCGTATTCGGTTTATGACTGCTCATATCACTGGAAAAGAATAACTGCTGATGTTCCAATAACTACACCTTCCTTTAAGGCAATATGGATCGATAACAGTTCTTTTCTTTGATTTTAACCAAAATAAGGAAAATGTACAAATGAAAAAATCAAACTTAAGTGTAAATATTCATGAAAGCTCTCCGATAGTAACTATGTGATTGCTTATTTGACCAATAACAATTTAGTGAAAAGGAGATTTTGAGCCATGTATGCACAAAAGGAAATTGGCAAGATTGGTGATGTGATTCATTTCAAGAGAGGCAACTTATTTGTCATTGGCCAAATCATCTCGCTGAGAGAAGTAACCTGTATTGTTGAAATCTCGCAGGCATATGCAAATGAATTGAAACTTGAAACAACAAGAACGGTTGTACGACATGGGAATTACAAAATTATTGATGCTGTGAAGCAACGAGAAATGCCTCCATATGATTATACGCAAGAAGCAAGTGCAGTAATGCATACATAATTTTTTGAAATACGATTAACTGAAAATGCTGGCTAGAGCGACGAGATAACATAAAATAATGAATATAATCGTATAGCTGTGATTGTAAACAAAATTCTTAATCATTCTCATGATAAGAAGACTCCCCTTTTATCTACTGTTCTATTTCTATATCTGAACATAAATAATATTCGGGAATATTTTGAAAAATATGTCGGTTTAAGTAGAATAAAGTAAAAAAATTTGGGTATAAGTAAAATTTATATGTAAATGAGACTGGGATAAAAGGTTTCAGCCATTTTAAAAGCCGAACTATTATGAAGGGCCGTTTAAGCATCATTCGTAATAGTTCGGTTTTTTTGCTTTATACAATTGATTATATGGTTTTGGATACAGCGAATTTAGTTATGCCTCAGCCTTTTTTTCTATTTAATGAGAGATCTTATTACTTGGAGCAGGGGTAAAATATTTATTCGCAACGTTTTGCAAAAACCACATCAAAGCCGCTGACAGCAAGCTGAGTGTGCCAATCATGATCCATGCCGAGGCAATTGAATTGGCTGAAATATAATTCCCCATAACCATTGGACTGACTGCATTCCCTGTTCCGATAACGAGAGGAAGAATGCTGCTCATCCTTCCTCTATGGGATGCGGGTGTCATATTAGCCATGAATGTGGATGCGTTGATGGCGATTAGAATCTCTCCGACAGTCATGATGAAGATAGATAAATAGAACAAGGGGAGAATCATTGTAAAAGCAAGCATGCCAAAGGCAAGGGCATAACAAAGGGCACCTCCTGCAATAACACGGATTGGACGGGCTTTCTGGGTGATTTTCGTCAGAAACGGTGTAAAGACAATCACTAAGATTCCGTTGAAGGAAGCAAGAATGCCGAAATAAGAAGCACCGACATCCCCGAATAATTCACCTAAATGCAGAGGAATAGAGAAGGACCACTGTGTATAGGCAAACTCGATGCAAAGCAGGATTAGGGCGAACATAATCAAAAGCGGTCGTGAAAGCAGGACCTTGAAGATGGAGCCTTCGACGGTACGCTCTAATATTCTTTCTGGCTCTACAGCTGCGCTTTTTGATTCTTTAATGAAGATAACAATCAGTGTGGTTGCGAGCAGGGTACATATGCCGTCAATGAGGAAGATAAGAGATAGATAATCTTTGAACAGCAGGCCGGCTATGGCGGGACCGATGGCAAACCCTAAGTTCCAACCCATATATAGGAGGGAATAGGCCCCTTTCCGATTATCCGGGTTTGTGAGATCTGCAAGAATGGCATCATAGGCTGGTGAACACATGATGAAGAAAAAGGATGCTCCCATGATCATATAGACCATTGTCATGGAAGGGGAGATAAATCCAGCAGCGATGTAAATGGATGCCCCCAATCCTTGGCAGATGCAGATAATCCATTTCCGGCCAAATGAATCGGCCAGCTTTCCTCCAAGAATCATCCCGGGTACAGCGATGAAGGAGATAAAGGTAATATATGTACCAGCAATGCCTGTATCCAAGCCGACTTTCTGAGTTAGGATTAATACAAGCAATGGATTAACAAATCCACCAAGACTGTTCATGACCCTGGCAACAAAAATGATGTAAATCTCCTTCGGTAAACCTTTATAAGGCGTAAATAATTGCTGCCCCATATTCATTTCAATTCCCCCAAAATGGCGTTTTTTTCTATTATCATATCATTATCATTGCATTGAAAAAATATGAAAGTTTACCAGAAATTTATTGACGGGGGTTTAGCGGCTCTTCGTTGTGATATAGTCAAAGTAGTACTTGTATCAGGAAATGGAAGAGAGAAGGGTAAGAAAGTTGGCTTTTTTTAATGTATTAATTCCTGTCTTTGCGATTTTTATTCTAGGCTACATAGGAGAGAAAAAAATCGGGTTTGACCCGAAATCCATATCAGCCATGTCCTTGTATATTATGACCCCGGTCCTTGTATTTAAGACCTTTTATACGAATATCGTAAACATCGATTATTTGTATATCACGGTATTTGCATTGACCCTTTGCATCGCATTGATTCTAATCATTTATCTTATTTCCTATATTAGAGGGTATTCCATTAAGGAGAAATGCGGGCTCATTCTTGGCTCTGTTTTTATGAATAATGGAAATTATGGTACCCCGGTAGCTTTATTGCTATTTGGAGCGGCTGGTTTTGATTACGCTGTTATTCTAATGGTGATTCAGACCATTGTAATGGCAACAGTCGGCATCTATTTTGCCGCACGCGGCAGCGATATTGGCGGAGGCTTTAAGGATACGCTTGGTGTAGTGATGAGGATGCCAATCGTTTATGGAGCATTGGCAGGCTGGCTCTTCCAAGTCACTGGCATCACGATTGGATCCTCATTCATGACAACAATAGACCTTGTTGGGAATGCAGCTATTCCGACCATTATGCTTGTCTTAGGAATGCAGCTTGCGAAGATTTCCTTAAAGAATGTGGAGAGAGAAAAAATATTATACGCCGTCATGATTAAGCTAGCTGCTGCTCCTGTCATTGCGTGGGGAATCGCTTTTTTTCTCCCGGTGGATGCGCTGCTCAAACAATTGATGGTTATTATGGCAGGAATGCCGTCTGCTGCTAATACGACGATGTATGCCATTCAATTTAACACCGAACCGGAGTTTGTTTCCGTGTGTACATTTGTGACAACCGTTCTAAGCTTGATTTCACTCCCTGTGCTGTTTGCCTTCGTTTTGTAACCGTTACTGGCCCTCTTACTTAAGGGTCAGGTGTTTTGTCTTTTCTTTGCCAAAATATAAATGGTGTCCCCATCATAAAAGTGAGGGAGGCAGATTATATATAGTAAGAAGAGACGGGAGGAGGAGATGGTTTGAAATATAGTGCTATCATTAAAGGGAATTATCGGTATTCTCTTAAAAGGGAATGGGATGACTATAATTTAAATAAAGCCGTTTTTGTCCTTTTAAATCCTAGCACGGCAGATGAAGCCCTTGATGACCGGACAACGCAGCGTTGCATCTCCTTTGCAAAGAAAATGGATTGCGGCTCCATGGAGCTCGTAAATGTGTATGCTTATCGTTCCACAAACTGGAGGGAGCTGAAGGAATTATCCATGGAAGAAGCGACTGGTCCAGAGAACCAATTCTATCTTGAGAATGCCTTGCACAGCGGGGCGAAAATACTGGTAGGGTGGGGAGAGAATTGTACGATCCATCATAAGGATTATGGTGAACTGGCAGAGTGGTTCAAAGGCTATACACCCTATTGTCTTGGCGTAACAAAGGATGGCCATCCAAGACATCCTTTATATGTGAAAAGTGATACTCCACTTGAAATCTATCGTTTTCCCGAACAATAAAGATATAATGAAAAGCTGCCGGTTTGGCAGCTTTACTTCGTTATCTGTGTATTTGGATCACCTGGAGCTTGATCGCCATTGTCCTTCTCTCCTTGATTAGGTGGAGGCTCTTCATTTGGCGGGTCTTCAGGCTTCACCTCATCTTCCTCTTTCCCTGGCTCAGCTGGTGCTTCTGTTTCAGGATCGTCTGCCGTTTCTTCTTCAACAGCTGGGTCTGTCTTAGGGTCAGCATCTGGTTTCGCAGGTTCTTCGGGCTCTTCCTTATCCGTATTTATCTGCTCATCAGGCTGTTTTTCCTCATCAGTTGTTGAATCTTTCTCCTCATCTGCTTCTTCTTGTTCATCTTCCTCTTTCTTGCCGCCGTTTTGGAGGCTTTTAATGATTTCCTTTAAGCCTTCTTCCCCTTCATCCTTCATTTGATTTGCATTTCCGGTCTCATAATTTAGGGAGAAGCTTGGCAGGTCAGCATAATCTGCTGTTTGCTTATAGGCTAATAGCTTCACATCCTTCATTCCGAGATAACCAAGCTTAGGGATGAAGATGCCTCCTAATTCAATATTGGTGATGCGGACTCTCATTTTCTTTAATTTAGTGACTCCGCCTGACTTTATGACTGTCGTGACCGGGCCATTGGGTGTTTGGGTGACCTTCTTGATGACAAGGTCTTTAATCTCGAGATTATCCATTGCTAGGTCAATCATCGGCACTGCCTTGCGGGTTGCCGTTTCTCCGATGACAATCAATGGAACACCCAATGTACCGGTAATTTCTTCAGCTTCTATGATAAATCCGTCTGTACCAGAGGAACTGGCTAAGATCGGTGGTGAAGAAGCGGTGAAGAGATAGAGTGTGAAGATGCTTATGATGACTGCTAGTACTGATTTTTTCATACGATTCAATATCATCACCATTCCTAAGTACCTAACGTATTATTTATGAATCACGGTATTCTGGCCAGCTGCGATTTTCTTTTCCTCTTTGTTCGTTTGATCCTTCCTTTTCCTTTTTGCTGAAGCCTTTGGATATGGCCGCCAAGCCATAATCATGGAGCCGCCGATAATGCCGAGCAGAGTACCGATTACAAGACCGCCCATCGCTCCCATGATCGAAAGGATGGCACTGACCATGACGAAAGGTCCGAAAAAGACAGAGAATTGCGGCATAATATAAGTCATTATTCCGCCGAGCAGGACCATGCCTCCAAGGAAGAAACCAATAAAAAGGGTCGTTCCCGGCAATGCGGCAATCTCAATGAGCTGCAATGGAACATATAGAATAATTAAGCCGGAAAGGAGAGCAAGTGCTGCTCCCCAAAACGGCCGGCTTTTTCTCCAATTACGGAATCGTTGTCTCTTTGTGTTATTTGAAAGTGATTTAGCCATGTTCATCATCCCAATTCCATATTTGATAGATTACAATTTCTCGAAATAAACTTTCATGCCAGGCAAGGTTAAAGAATCCTGATAAAGATAAAGCGTTTTCAGTGTTGCATCTGTTAAGACGATTTTTGGAGCAACTTGGGTGAATTCTTCCGCAATCTTCTCTTGCGGGTCCTTAATGTCTCCTACATAGTTTTCTTGCATGGTCAGCTTCTCAAATTTGGCATCGCCGTCGATTTGGGTTGCCTTTTGAATGAGGCCTTTGATTTCGACGGTTTGTTTAGGATCAGATTTAACAACAACACGCACACCAAGAGCGGGAATCTCCTTTGTGATGACCAAACCTTGGATTTTTACGTCCTTGATTCTGTTTGTCGCAACGACTGCGCCATTTTTCTTTTCGGCTGTATCAGCTAATCCGCCCAATAGCTTAAAATCTGTCCCTTCCATACGATCAAACTTGACGTTGAATTCTCCCATGCCGCCAATGGCAGCGGCAAAGATGGTGCCACTCATGCCGAAGTAGGTTAAGAGTCCCCCAAAGAATAAGAATCCGCTAAGAAGTGCTACCCAAAAAGTTTTTCTGGCCGTATGGCCGCCCAATTGAACTACCTCAGCATCAGTGTTCATCAACATTCCTCCTCATTCATTCTTGATAACGGTATTCGGAAGTGGGAATATGCCTGTACGGATGCTTGTTTCGTAAGCGTTTCCACCTTCTTCCACAATTTTATGTGTTAATCTACCCTTCGTGAATACCTACATTTGTAGCTTTTTTCGCTTTGGATGGGAAGGAGTAAATGATTTTTGTCGAAACGAGACGAATGATATTTTGTGGAAGAGGAATTTACCAAATGGTTAGCGAATCATACACAAATAGCTGTTTTTAGATGAAAATGAGGTGAATGATGGATGTCTAAGTCTTTAACGAATCATATGAACACATTGTTATCAAAGGCCATTAAGCTGATGGCGGAGTATGAGGACGAGCTGCTAGCCGAGTGGAATGGGGTAAAGGATGATTTGGGCGAGGTCAATGATCGGTATATTGAAACTTGTGCGTTCATCATTGATCGGCTCGGTGCTTATATGATGGCGAATCGGTATGGAGTGGAGGCAACCTCTATTTTGAGCAGGATGAGAGAGGATGCACTTGAGTATTTTGCCTATCAGCCAGCGGCGGAGAAAATCATCCATATCTTAAATCTCTTGGAGAATGCAACGCACACTGTCCTAAAAGAGCATATTGAATTTTCGTCCAAGCTTCATCCGTCTATTCATTATTTATTTACGAAGCTTAGTGAGGTATTGGTGAACCTGGATACGGAGGATGAAATGAATTTAGACAAATTGTGTGAAAGTCTAATTCAGAATGCCAACTTGAAAATTGAGTGGATTGTGCGGGTAGAGGAGCAGCCAGATTGTTTTTCTATCAAAAAGATTCATGGAAAGAAAGAAACGCTCAAGGAGAACTGCTTTCCGACATGGTATGATGTGCTGAATGCGTTTGGAATTGACCATTCTACCCTGCCAATTACATATGAAAATGAGCTTTTATTGATTGGCTGTGAGAATGGGTTCCTGCATGAAAGCATGTCCATGCTGTTCAGTTTGATTGATCAGCATGAGAAGTCCTATTCTACCCAATGGAAGGATGCGGTCATCCTCTTTAATGAATGGATTATCAAATCGCAAACACTAGAGCAGTCATGTGAGAATATCTGTTTTGGATTCGGTGAATTTCTCCCATTTGAGAGATCAGCCTTATTCCGTTTTTCAAATATGGAACAAATTGCTGTCGGATTGTATGCACATCATCTTGATAAGGAAGAGGTGAAGGCCATTCGAGAGCAAATGATTGATATTCCAGCCATTCAGCTTAAGTTGAATTTGCTGAAGCCGGTTGGTCATACGATGAGGAACTTTCAGCCCATTTATATCGAGGATGCAGCGTTTGGATTCCCGGAAAAGGTCGTAAAGCATTTTAATTTAGCCTCCTTGCTGATTGTTCCAATCTATGTGCCGGAAGAAGGACAAATGATTGGTGGCGTCCTCTTGGACCAAGGACCAGGCAAACACTTCCCGGTCGACCGTACGCTGTTTCCCGCCTTAATGAAGTTCGGACAAAGTGCAGGGGAATTGATGCTAAGATATATGAAGCCTGATTATGTGAAAGGAGATTTGGAAGCAGGGGAGGAGCTCAGCTTCTCTCCAAGGGAAATTGAGGTCATTAAATTGCTGGCTGAAGGTGCTTCTACCACCGAGGCAGCCGTCAAGCTCTATTTAAGTGAGTATACGGTCAGAGATTATATATCAACCATCATGAAGCGCCTAAATGCTAAAAACCGTACAGAGGTAGCCGTCAAGTCTATTAGAATGGGAATCATCGACTAGTCAGGAGGCAGCCGGGGGACAGAATGGCTGCCTTTTAAATAAGTATTTTATTATATAAGTATAATTATGGTGAAGAATATGGTCGGTTGCTTGTCTAGTTATGGTTCTACGTCAATATGAATCCCTCATTGACATAAATGGATGTATATGGAAGAAATATAGGCTGTTAATCCTGATAAAACCCCAAATTGTGATACATAACGACATTTTGAAATATATTTGTAACATAACGATAACTTAATTGTTATGTTTACATGCTATACTTCAATTTGTTAGAACGTATAGGACGTAAAAAGTAGCTAAAAAGATAGGCTAGATAAATAGATAAATATTATCAGGGGGAAAAAACATGTTGAAGAAGAGTTTTATCGCACTGAACACGGCTTTACTGCTCGGTTTCGGAAGCTATGCGGCAGTTCCGTCAGCAAGTGCAGAGAAAGACCCAGTGAAGCAAGCTGCCGTAGACGAAGCACAAGCAGCGCTTGATAAAGTACAAGCAGAAATTGCTGCACTGAATAAGCGCATCAAGCAAGTGGATCAAGCTGTTAAGGATAACAAAGCCAAAATTAATTCAACTGAAAAAGAAATCACATCAACAAAGAAACAAGTGAACCGCCTTGAAACAGAGATTGCAGATTTAGAAAAACGCATTGAAGAGCGTAATGAAATCTTGAAACAGCGTGCCATTACATACCAACAAACAAATGGCGATGCTTCATACCTAGAAGTTTTATTTGGTTCTACTAGTTTCGGTGATTTCATTGAGCGTATCGGTGCTGTTTCAACAATCGTTAAAGCAGACCGCCAGTTGCTTCAAGAATCTCAAGATGACCAAGCAGCGCTTGAAGAAAAGCAAAAAACAGTTAAAAACAAGCTTGCTAATCTAAATGACATGAAGACAGAGCTTGTCGGCATGCAAGAGGACATTCTTGGACAGCAAGGCCAAAATGAAGCTTTGAAAGCGACATTAAAAGAAAAAGAAGCAGAAAGCGAACGCAAATTAGCTGAAGCTGAAGCTCAAAATATTGATATTGTGATTAAAGAAGTGACCGAGGAAGCTGTCGTGGAAGCAGCAGCAACAACGGTTGCTAGAGCTGAATCTGGTTCATCTGAAACAACTACAGCGAAAAAAGAAGAAACGACGACTAGTGAAAAGACAGAAACACAAAAGGAAAGCTCTACAAGTTCTTCCTCTAGCACAAAGCCATCTAACACTAGCTCATCCAACTCAAGTTCATCTAACTCAAGTTCTTCAAGCTCAAGCAGTTCATCTTCTAGCAGTTCTACTGCTTCATCCAGCAAAAGCATCCAAAAGGTTGTTTCAGCAGGCTATAAGTACATTGGAAACTCCGTTTATGTATTTGGCGGTGGACGAACTGAAGCCGATATCGCGGCAGGACGTTTTGATTGCTCCGGTTTCGTAAGCTGGGCATTCAGACAAGGCGGATACTCTGTTCCAGCAAGCACAAGTGCGCTTGTATCTGCAGGAACAAAAGTTTCTTACAGCAATATCCAAGTGGGAGACATGGTATTCTTCAATACGTATAAAACAAACGGCCACGTGGGTATCTATGTTGGGAACGGTAAATTCATCGGTTCCCAAAGCTCAACTGGTGTAGCAGTTGCCAGCATGACAAGCGGATACTGGAAAGATACATTCAGCGGACTAGTTGTACGCGTTCGCTAATATAGATTAAAAGATGCCCCATCAGGTATTATCCTGATGGGGCATTTTTTTATTCTGCTGAACTTCTGATAGTCATCAGCGAGAGTTGAGGAGAAACTGGGCTGATGACTGCTTTACCTGATTCGTTTGGCTATTCAGCCGAGCTTGATTATGCTGAGTTTCTTCTATTATATATAGATGCGTGTTTGTATCGGTAAAATGAAAACGTACCTAATGGATTTGTCCATTAGGTACGCAGAATGGTTACTTCTTCTTGACGGTTATTTTCTTTACCTTACTTGTATTGCCGGCCTTATCCTTCGCTGTTACAGAGAGGGCAGTGTCGGCTTTTTGTTTTTTGATCTTGACGGAGTAGGTACCATTTTTCTTTGCTGTAGCTGTACCGAGTGTTTTCTTGCCTGCTTTGACGGTTACCTTTGCTCCGGCTTCTGTTTTCCCTGTGACTTTTGTGGAGCTGATAGTTACTTTGTTGACTGAAGGTGCTGCTGGTGCTGTTTTATCCTTAACCGTTACTTTCTTTGCCTTACTTGTATTGCCAGCCTTATCCTTCGCTGTTATGGATAGAGAGGTGCCGGCTTTTTGTTTTTTGATCTTAATGGAGTAGGAGCCGTTTTTCTTGGCAGTGGCCGTGCCGAGTGTTTTCTTGCCTGCTTTGACGGTTACCTTTGCTCCGGCTTCTGTTTTTCCTGTGACTGTTTGTGTTTTATCTGAGACTTCTTTGACAGTAGGGACACCTGGAGCGGTTTTGTCCTTAACTGTAATCTTTGTTTTGGCGCTTACCAAGCCGGTTTTCTTATCTGTTGTCGTTGCATAAAGGATAGTACCGGCTTTTAGTTTACTTGGAAGCTTAATTGAATATTTACCGCTTGAGGCTGTTGCGGTAAGCTTTAATTTCTTGTTATCCGTAATAGTGACCTTGGAACCGGAAGCGGCTTTCCCTGTAATGGTCTTGCTGGCATCAGATACGGCATTGATGCTTGGTTTTTTTGGACCGGAAACTTTATGGATTGTAATCGTTTTGGTCACTTCATGTCCAACAAGATCTGTAAGCACAAATTCCACTTCATTAGCTCCACTTTCTAGTGGAATCGTAATATCTTTTGTTTTCTTAAATTCCTTGTAGACTGGTACATTTCCCATATCGACGAACGTATTGATTTCTTCATTGCCGTTAACCAATAGACGGAGTGCATCATAATTATCTGCAGCTGTAACCGTTACTTTTTGGCTGGAGGATGATGTGTACTCCTTATACTTGATATCAAGCTTTGGAGCTGTTATGTCGATATAGATTTCACGATTGAAGTCAATTTTATTGCCAGCTATATCAGCTGCGAAGAAACGAATATCATGCTTCCCTTCCTTACTGAAGGTGAGGGTGTCCTCAAAGTTATGACGTTTCTTTTCCTCATCCCAAACTAATGACAATTCTTTTGTTTTTCCCTCGTATTCAACCTTTACATAGGCTAGTTTGGAATCATCTGTTACATAGCCTTTGATTGGAACCTCTAATGAATTAAATTCTCCAGCCGCTGCCGGAATATCAGAAACAATGTATGGGATGGTCTGATCATTGGATGTTTGGTAATCTTGGTTTCCGGCATAGTCATGAGCTGTTACTTTAATATCATCGCCATCTTCAATGACAACTGGTGTTTTGCTCTCTTTGAATGTGAAATCAGTCAGTTTAACGCGGTATGTCTCATCCTTCGTTGGTTCAACATGCTCCTGCAGCTCTTTTCCGTTGATGGAGAGGGAAATGTATTTAATACCCGATCCTGAACGGGTGTCAGCTGCGTTGAAGGTGATAGACTTTGTTTCATCATCATATTTTAGTTTTGAGACTGTTGGGGCCGTATTATCTACTAGAATCGGTATCTTAAATACTTGCGGCTGCTTGCCTGCATAATCAATAGTTGATTTGATCTGGTAGAAATACTTTCCTTCAGCGACTAGTTTATTATTTGCCTTGCCATCCCACTTTGTCATGGATGGTTTGATAGATACACGGGTGGAGGCATAGTAATTCTTCCGCTGTTCTTTGTCTGTAAATAGTTTGCGAAGAACATTGCCCTTCGAATCGACGATAGAGTATTCTACTGTCTTTGCATTCCGTAAGAAGGAAAGGGCAGGTGCTGCTGTGTCATATACTCCGTCTCCATTTGGAGAGAAGGCAATTTGGTCAGGATTCAGCGTTTTCTTGAAAGGATTGATTCCGTAATATTCACCGGTAACAGGGTCAATAATGCCGGTATATCCATAGAAGGAGTCTGCTTCACTTGGCAGCGGGTCGATAATATTTGCTTTATTCCAGTCCCCTTTAAAGCCGACGAATGGGACGGACAGCGTTGGAAGGGAATCTTCCTTGTTTTTCGCTTTCAAGAAGACAAAGCCTTCTGTGAAGTAACCGTTTTTGAATGCTTTTTCAAGAGCTGTTTTGGCATTCTTTAAATTAATCGTAATGGTGATATCCTTAGATTTCCCTGCTTTGATGGTTACTGCTTTATCAGAGGTAACGACTGCTTTGGAAATTTCCTCTGGTGTCAATGCATTGTATAGGTCACCATCCATTTCATACAAGGCATCGGTTAGCACGCTTGTATCAATTGTATAGGCTGCATCCTTTTTGCTGAAGTTTGTGGCTGTTAAGGTGAAGGAGAATTGGTCTTTGGTAATTTCCTTTAAGGAGACCTTTCCTTCGTTTGTACCCTTTTGGACAACATAGACTGGTGTATGGATGGCTGAGTTCAACTGCATGACTCCTGCCCCTTGTCTACGTGGTGAATAATAGGTTGTACCTTCTGGATCCTTAATGGTTGAAGATGTATTCATTAATAAGGTTTTAGCGCGTTGGACCTTTTCTTTGCCTGTAAGCTTAGGGAAGGTCTTTTCAACATATTGGAGGACAAGTGCTGAACCTCCGGCTACATGTGGGGCAGCCATGGAAGTTCCACTCATAACACCATATTTATCATTATTTAAAGTAGAATAGATTTTTCCGCCTGGTGCTGTAATTTCAGGCTTGAAATCAAGATTTGGTGTTACGCCCCATGAAGTAAAGGTAGATAAATGGCCGGCTGTAAGGTTTGCAAGCTGAATCATATCACCGGTAAATTTAACTTTTCCGTTACCGCCTGCTTCTTTTATTTTCTCCTCAAATTTCGTTCCGTCGTTGATTCGCAAGGATACGAGTGGAATCGTTGGATTGTTTAATGCCATGCTGACGAAGTCGCCATGTGCAGGTGTACCTCTTACGATGACACCGCTTGCTCCGGCATCTTCCGCTTGCTTTTGGATTTCTCCATAATTTGGATTTGCTGCATTTCTGACAGCAAAGACAATCTTGCCTTTAACATCCTTGCCCTCATATTTATCAGGGGCGCCATCGGCTACATAGACAACTTCCTGTTCAGCCTTTTTGAACACATCAAGCGGCAGCGGAGAAGATTGTGTTTTGTAACCCGCCTCATAGTCAACACCGCCGATAGTGAAGATGAATTTATCGACAAATACATGTGTGTTCTCTAGTGATGCAACAGAGAGAGAGTCCTTTGAAAGACTTGGTGCTCCAACCAATCCAATATCAGGGTTGGAAGCGAGCGGGTCATAATAGCCATCAGAGAACTGAGCAGAGTTCCCGGCAGAAATGGCCATAAGGACCCCATTCTTTACGGCTCTCTCAATCGCCATTTGTTCTGGGTTTTCTGTGTTCTGGAAGGAAGCTGTTGAGCCTAGGCTCATATTGATGACATCAGCTCCAAGCAAGATAGCATCATCAATTGCCTTGATGTAAATATCTCCCCAAGTAGATGGCATCGCTGCATCATTTCCGAATACTTTCAGCCCCAATATTTGTGTTTCAGGTGCTATTCCCTTAATCCCGCCAGTTTCCTTTTGGCCATTAGCGCCAACCGTTCCGCTGACATGCATTCCATGCATGGATGCATCTGAACCGAGGTCAAGGATTTCTTGGTTTTTGTCATAATAATTGTAGCCATAGGGTACTTTGGCTGTGTGATATTTACCTGGAAGCTTGTTCGTGGAGATGGATGCTTTTACATCATTTTCGGATAATTTGGCTTTCTTTTCATTGGTGAGAACCATATCCTTATGGCTAGGGTCAATGCCGGTATCGATGACACCAACAACGGTGCCAGTTCCATTATAGCCGTCGAGCCAAGTCTCCTCAGCTTGGACAATGTCTCCGCTTGAGACCATGTCTGGTTTAACTTTAGGACGTTCATATTCATTAGCAATATAAACAGATGAAACATTCGATAGGCTTTCAATCTTAGGAATATCAGAAACCTTTGTCTCTCCGCTGACACCATTAGCAACAACTGTGAAGGTATTCTCAACGGAGAAATTGATTTTCTTCTTCTTGATGGAGGAAAGAAGGCTTGATTGTTCCTCCTTCACGGGAGCTTGTAAGGTATTTTGTTTGGATTTCGATAAATCCTTGAAAAGGACACCTTGTTCGGTCGCATATTCAATGGCCGGGCTTCCTTCCAGTTCAATGATGATTCGGACCTTTTCATCAGGATGATCAAATTGGCTTAAATCCAGTTTTGTTTGAGCCTTGGTTTCTTGGGGGCCTGTGCTTTTTTGGTCATTTGAATTTGCACTTGCACTGCCAAGCCCGAAAAATAAATTGGAGAGTAATAGTATAACCGCCGCGATAACGGCTGTTCCCTGCTTGAACCTATTTTTCAACACGATTTCCTCCTTTTATTTGTTTGATAGAGAAGAAGAGATGCCCCCCCTTTGCCTAGGTATGTAGTTGGAGTCATGAGACTACCAATATGTTAAATTTACCACTCTAGTTCTTTTAGATAAAGTAAATTTTGCAAATATTTAGTATATTAAGGATTTTGATGGGGAAGCATGTGATATCTTTGTTTCTTTTGTCACGCGAAAGTTGCAGAGGGCAATCGGTCTGGAGACCTAGCTAAAAATCAAGCTCAAGGTCGTTATTGTTAAAGGGGAAAGGAGCTAAACTTGAACTATAAGGAGGGAATGAAATTGAAAAATATCGGAATTATCATCATCGCCATCATCGCAGGCTTTATTGTCATTGGAAATATAGGATCCATTCTAGTCTTGGCTATTACATTGGGTGCGCTCTATTTCACCTTTAAGCAATATTTAAAGGCTGAGGATAAGAATGGGAAGATAATCTGGGGCATCATCGGAATCATTATCCTGATTGCCGCCATTAGCAATCTGCCTGCTTTTATCGGATTAGCTGCCATGGTGCTCCTGTATTATTTGTACAAAAATTATGAAGAAGAGAAGGCAGAAAAGAGAAGTAAGGAAGACCCATTCAAGAAGTTTGAAAGGGAATGGGAAGAGTTAAGCAAAAAATAAAAAAAGGAGTGCTTAGAGCATGAATGATTTATTCACAAAATTAAAAAGAACATTGGAAGCTGATTTATATGAAGCGATGGAGACGAAGGATAAGAAGCATCCTTTGTATAAGCTGAATCAATATTTACGGGAATCGGAGACGGAGGTACAGCAGGTTCAGCGATTGATTGAACGCCAGTATCGCTTGAAGGAGGAAGTGAAGCGCGAACAGCAATCGGCTGCCGGAATGGCAGAGAAACGCAAAGGCCAAGCGGAAATTGCCCGCGCGACAGAGGGAGCAGAGGAATTGTATGAGTATGCGGTACGGGAACAGGCCATTTATGAGGACCGTGCTTCCCGGCTGGAGCATATGCTTGTGCAGATTGATATTGACCTTAAGCAGCTGGAAGAGAAATTTACAACGATGAAGCAAAGCCTGAAGGATATGCAAATTAAAAGGCTTGAATTGATGGGTCAGGATAATTTATCCAAGGTGCATGGCAAGATTGATGGCTTGATTGAGAAGGGAGCCGCTCCGAACGGAAAGCGGAAATCTTCAAAAGGGAAAATCGACGGCTTAGATATGAGGGCAAGGACAAATCATTATGGAATGATTATGGATACGCGTCTTGCTGCGTTAGAGAAAGAGACAAAAAAGAATGAGGATTTGAACTAGAAAGATGGTATGCTAATAGATAGGGCGCAGGCTTTGTGACTTGCGTCCTATCGTATCTTTTTTAGCAGGGGGCAATGATATGTCAGGGACGAAGGAACAATCACAATTAAAAATCATATTGGTTGGCATATTAATTGCAGGCTTATTTGAGATTATATTCATCCGGTTTGATGAGCTGCTGTTCAATGGAATTGTGGCTGCTATCTGCCTGTTTTATGGGTATAAGAAATACGCTACTTTAACCGGTAAAATTGTCTTATGGGTCGGCATTTTTTTTGCTTTGTCAGGGTTGATCAGCTTATTCGTCATACGTGCCATCATTTTTATAATATTATTAGTTTTTCTTGTTCATTATTTACAGAAAAGACGAAAGCCAGCTGAAATCACTCCTTCCTTTGAAGGGCATATGGACGAAGCAAATTTTGTGACGGTTCATGGTCCCGTATCAAGCCGATTATTTGGGAATCAATCGACCCCTGAGGATATTTTCGAATGGGATGATATCAATATTGCCGTTGGATTTGGAGATGTGGTGATTGATTTAAGCAACACCGTGCTCCCGAAGGAAGAGTCGATTATCTCCATCCGAAATATCGCCGGAAATGTGGAGATTCTCATTCCATATGATATTGGTGTTAAGCTCTCCCATACAGCACTATACGGCTCGATACGCTTATTTGACCAGGAAAAACGCGATATACGCAATCAGCAGATTGCTTATAAAACGGAAGGATATGAGGAAGCGGGCAGCCGCATTAAAATCATGACCTCTATCGGTGCAGGAAGCATTGTGGTGAGACGGGTATGAGTATCGTAAAACGCCAGATTCTCCTCTGTCTGACCATTGCCGTAATCGTTGTTATCATTACAGCAGGAGCCTATTATTATGTATTTAAGCCAGCTGACTGGGGGCCCTTTTATGAGAAAGATATTTATCATATTCCATTTATTCTATTTGTCCCGAGTGCAGCCATTGTCACTGGCTTATTATTCGGGATTGCGAGCGGTTCCTTCTATAAAAGTGAGATTAAGAGTCTTGATGAGTCTCTACATAAGTTGAAGAAGGGGGAGACTCTTGAGCACGGCAAGGAGCCGAAAATCACCGATATTCGGGAGGCGGCTGAGAAACTTCAGGATGTGCAGCTCATTCTGCTTGAACAGGTAAGACGAACCCAAGTCCTTGCCACGGAGAAGACGGAGGAGCAGGAGAAATTGGTACAAAGCATGGTGAGGGAGGAGCGGAACAGATTGGCGAGAGAATTACATGATTCAGTGAGCCAGCAGCTTTTTGCGGCCTCAATGCTCATCTCCGCCATTAATGAATCACCTGATGCATCAGAAGAATGGCGTACGAAGCAATTGAAGCTGACAGAGGGAATGATTCAACAGTCCCAGCTCGAGATGAGGGCGCTTCTTCTTCATCTCCGGCCAGTTCAGCTCAAGGATAAGAGCTTAAAAGAAGGGGTAGACAGCCTCTTACATGAGCTGAAGCAGAAGGTGCCCTTTGATGTTAACTGGAAGGTAGATGACCTCTTATTGGAAAAAGGGATAGAGGACCATCTATTCCGTATTCTGCAGGAATCTGTTTCAAATACGCTTAGACATGCTAAGGCCAGCAGGCTTGATATTTATATCGTTAAGCATGAACAATCGGTCATCATGAGGGTGATTGATGATGGCAAAGGCTTTGATACAACTTCTGCAAAAGCAGGCTCATATGGTTTGCAGAATATGAGGGAGCGGGCGCTCGAGATTGGCGGCACCTTCAAGATTATTTCATTTCCAAATCAAGGAACACGTGTGGAAGTGCGCGTTCCAATCGTGAATGTAGGTGATAGCAAATGATAAAGGTAGTATTGATCGATGATCATGAAATGGTACGGATAGGAGTCTCTGCCTACTTATCCTCACTTGTGGATATCGATGTTGTTGGTGAGGCGGGAACCGGTGAGGAGGGAGTAGCATTAGCGCTATCTCTGCGGCCTGACATCATCTTGATGGATTTGGTCATGCCTGGTATGGACGGCATTGAGGCGACAAAGCACATCATCGCTAAATGGCCGGAGGCGAAAATCATCATTGTCACGAGCTTCATTGATGATGAAAAGGTTTATCCTGCTCTAGAGGCTGGAGCAATCAGCTATATGCTGAAGACCTCAAAGGCGAGCGAGATTGCTGATTCCATCAGGGATACGTACAATGGTCAAACAGTCTTAGAGCCTGAAGTTACCGATAAATTGATGGCTAAGCTCAGAAAGCCGAAAACACATGAATTGCATGAGGAATTGACGAGCCGGGAAAAAGAAATCCTGCTGTTAATGGCGAAAGGTAAATCCAATCAAGAAATTGCGGATGAATTATTCATTGCCATTAAAACGGTTAAAACCCATGTAAGCAATATCCTGGGTAAATTACAGGTACAGGACCGGACGCAGGCCGTGATTTATGCATTCCGGCATCATTTAGTAGAAGCAGAGGGATAAGATAATCCTCTGCTTTTTGATGATAAGCAAAATGTTAGAATGTACGATAAAAAAGCTGCCCCCAGCAAGCCAAAATCCCTGGCTTTTTGGGGACAGCCCTCTTTATTAATCGCGATCGTGCATTCTTCCCTGATAGTCACGTGTTCTATTTTTCTGAGCAGCCTGCTCCTCAGGCGGCTGAGTGTTACGTTCAAGGTCTTCTGTATCTTCGCCCATACCGCGCAAGAATTCGATTAAAAGACTGATGGCACGGTTGACTTCAGGGTCCTTTAAGGTTTTGGCAAGTCCTAGATAACTGAGTGACTTGTCCGAATCCTTGTTCTCGGCCATGCGGGCAACACCGGCATTTAACTTTACGACAAATGGTTCAAGCTGCTGAACGTTGATTGTGCCGAGCACACCGACTAAGAGCAGCATATTCTTGATTAGATTGGTTGCTTCCGGGTTATCAAGTGCTTTCACGATGGTGTACATGACCTTATCTCCTTCAGCGAAAAGGCTTGCTGCCATCGTTAAGGCACCCCGATTATTGATATGCTTTAATAAATCAATCGTTTCAAGAATGGCGTCCTTGTTATCAAGAAGAGCATTTTCTATTTCGCGAAGGTCCTGAGCTCTTTTTTCTTCCTCTGTCATTTCAATCTTGACGACATTTTTAATTGCCTTAGCCATTGTTTTTCCGCCCCACTTTCGCTAAATCTCCAGGGAAGATATAATCTTTGCGCGCCCATTTGCGTTCAACCTCGACTCCCTTTTGCGGGTTGGGATTTCCGTTCCGGTGGTTGATGCGCGGAAGCGGGTTGTCGCCGTCATAGCTGATGATTTCCATCTTCGCTGAAATTTCCTTATAGGCTGGTGTATCTGTGTCTTTATCAGCAAAGCTTGATGTCAATAGATTGATTGCTCCATCGCCCGAATCATTTAATGGAAGATAGACTTCCTTCCCTTTAACTCGATCGGTGATGAGGCATTTAACCTTCGCAGAACCGTATGGAGAGGTCAAACGGACGAGCGTGCCATCCTTCAGGCCTCTTTCCTCGGCTAGCTCAGGGGACACCTCAAGGAAGACTTCTGGTGTTTTCGAGGTGATGCCTTTTGATTTATAGGTCATATTCCCTTCATGGAAGTGCTCGAGCAAGCGTCCGTTGTTAATATGCAAATCATATTCCTCATCAAATTCCAGCGGCTTTGTCCACTCGACTGGGAAGAGTCGGGCTTTGCCATCCGGGAACGGGAACCGGTCCTTGAATAGGAGGGGTGTATCGGTACCATCTGGTTCAACCGGCCATTGTAATGTATTGTAGCCCTCTAGTAAATCATAGGATACACCGGCATATAGAGGGGAGAGGGATGCGGCCTCTGCCATGATTTCACTTGGATGGTTGTAATTCCAGCCTGCTCCGAGCTTATTGGCGACCTCCATGATAATCTGCCAGTCCGGCTTGGATTCACCAAGCGGCTCCATGGCTTGATACAATCGCTGGATACGGCGTTCCGTGTTGGTAAAGGTTCCTTCCTTTTCAAGGCTCGGTGCAGCAGGGAGGACAACATCTGCAAACTCAGCTGTTTTTGATAAGAAAATATCCTGTACAACGAAGAAATCAAGCTTTTCAAAAGCGGCATGGACGTGATTGATATTGGAATCAACCAACCCCATTTCTTCTCCCTTAAGGTACATTGCTTTGAGAGAGCCGGCATGAATGGCTTCAATCATATCGTGGTTATTCAGGCCTGGCCGGTCGGTTAATTCTACGCCCCATGTTTTTTCATACTTTGCCCTTACATCTGGATCTGACACAAATTCATAGCCTGGGAACCGGTCCGGCATACTGCCGAAATCACTTGCACCCTGTACATTATTATGGCCGCGCAGCGGATAGGAGCCAGCACCTGGACGTGCATAGTTTCCGGTAATCAGCAATAGGTTAGAGATGGCTGTGCTTGAATCACTGCCGCCAAGATGCTGGGTGATTCCCATTGCCCAAAGCACACATACGCCGTCAGATTCATGAATCGTTTTGGCGATGGTGATTAAGTCTTCTTTTGAGATGCCAGTTACCTCTTCGGCATAATCAAGGGTGTATTTTTGAATGCTCTCGATATATTCTTCAAGACCATTTACTTTCTCATCAAGGAAGCGTTGGTCAGCCCAGCCCTGGTCTACGATGTATTTCGTCACCGCTGAAAGCCAAACAAGGTCAGAGCCGACTTTTGGCTGTACAAATAGGTCTGAACGATCGGCCATTTCATGCTTTCGGATATCGGCAACGATTAATTTCTGGCCGTGCAATTTATGAGCACGTTTCACGCGGGTTGCGAGCACGGGGTGAGACTCGGATGTATTGGAGCCAATGACGATTACGCAGCCTGCCTGTGCAATATCGGTAATGCTGCCGGAGTCTCCGCCATAGCCTACTGTGCGGAACAGGCCGACCGTTGCAGGGGACTGACAATAGCGGGAGCAGTTGTCCACATTATTTGTACCGATAATGCCACGAGCGAGCTTTTGCATGAGATAGGATTCTTCATTCGTACATTTTGAGGAGGTGATGAAGCTTAGAGCATCAGACCCGTGTTCCTCCTTAATTTCCGTGAATTTAGAGGCAATGAGACTAAGTGCCTCCTCCCATTCTGCTTCACGGAAATGGTCACCCTCCCGAATAAGCGGTTTCGTGAGACGCTCTTCACTGTTGACATAATCCCAGCCGAACTTCCCTTTTACACAGGTAGAGATGCCGTTGGCTGGCGCATCAACTTGCGGCTCTACTTTCAAGATTTGGCGGCCTTTTGTCCAAATATCGAAGCTGCAGCCCACACCGCAATAGGTACATACGGTTTTGGTTTTTTTGATTTTTGCATCACGCATAGCTGATTCTACATCCGAAACGGTGAGGATGGAGCCATAGCCTGTCTCTACTCCCTTGATGATTTCAATCATCGGGCGAAGGGTAGGCTTCTCAATGGCGGTAAGGAACCCGGCTTCCCCAACCATGCCTTTTTCCATCATGGCATTACATGGGCAGACAGTTGAACAATGTCCGCAGGAAACACAAGAGGATTCATTGATCGGTACATCATTATCCCAAATGACGCGCGGCTTATCGCTCTCCCAGTCTATGCTCAATGTTTCGGTTACTTGAACATCCTGGCAGGCTTCAACACAGCGTCCGCATAGAATACATTGGTCTGGGTCATAGCGGTAGAATGGATGAGAATTATCCTCCTGGTATGGCTTCGGCTCAAAAGGGGTGCTTTGGTGGTTGATTTTCATTTCTTTGACGGTATTATGTATCTCGCAGCCCCCGTTATTGTAATCGCAGACCGTGCAATACAGTTCATGCTTATGAAGAATCCGGTCCATCCCAATGACCTGGGCTTTCTTCACTTCCTTTGATGCGGTGTCGATAACGTCCCCTGGCATGACGATTGTTGAACAGGAACGCACCAATTCACCGTTCACGCTGACAATGCAGGTGTCACATGTTTCAATTGGACCTAAGCTCGGATGATAGCAAACACTGGGAATCTCAATTGAGCTATCTGAAAGCAATTGCAAAACCGATTGCTCATCCTTCAGCTCCATATCGACTCCATTGATTTTGACCTTATTATCGCTCAAATGGATAAACCCCTTTCGATAAAAAATACCCCATATTAAACACACTTATGGAATCTCTACCCCGTTTATGAGGGATAAAACACCAATTATGGAATATGTGTCTATATATGTTTTTTTACCCATGGAAAGGGTATAGAACGGAAATGGCAGGTGAGTGATATGGCTAAGAACGTAACAAGCAGACAAAAAATCACGA
Organism: Bacillus sp. FJAT-27916; assembly: GCF_001183965.1. Lineage (GTDB taxonomy): Bacteria > Bacillota > Bacilli > Bacillales > Pradoshiaceae > Pradoshia. The sequence continues at coordinate 2,927,925 of NZ_LFZV01000001.1, read as the reverse complement.
AATATATAGATGGAAAATTAATAGAGAAAAGTGATGAAATGGCGGTAGAGTTTCCCTTTACGATTTACGTGAACGGGGAGGAGTTTGCGACCATGGTCTGTACACCATACCATTTGGATGAGCTTCTCCTTGGATTTTTGGCCTCTGAGGGTGTCATTCGGTCAAGGGATGATATGGAGGACTATCATATAGATGAGGGAAAAGGCTTTGGATATGTAACACTGCGCCATCATAATCCAGTCAGTCAGCTAGAGGCTGGGAAGCGATTCATTGGTTCATGCTGCGGTAAGAGCAGGCAGTTTTACTATCAGGTCGATGTGAAAACAGCGAAAACCTCCTATACAAACATTTGTATTACTCCTGAACAATGCATTAAAATGATGGAAGGGCTTCAAGAGGGCAGTGACTTATTCAAGCAAACAGGCGGGGTACATAATGCGGCACTCTACCATGATTCCGTCCTAATTGCGGCAAGGTCTGATATCGGCCGTCATAATGCTCTTGATAAACTATTAGGCTATTGTTTAATTCATCATATTCCAGTACGCGATGGAGTTATAGCCTTTAGCGGCCGGATTTCTTCAGAGGTTCTTCTGAAGGCGGCAAAGATTGGTGTAGGAGTCATTCTGTCAAAGTCGGCCCCGACCAATCTTGCGATTGAACTGGCAGATGATTTGAATATCACAGCTATCGGCTTTATCAGGGGAGAGAGCTTCAATATTTATTCCCATCCTGAGCGCGTAAGAGAGGGTATTAAGTAGGAAATTCCAGATAGATAACAGGATTGCCAATAAAAAATATAGAATTATATAAAGATATTCCGATATCATAGAAAGGGCAAAAGAATACGAGAGAAGGAATAACATGAGTGAACAGGTTCAACATGGTGTGAGTCAGCATGCTGTCAAAGAAAGAATATGGACACGCGATTTCATCTTGATATGCATCGCGAATTTCTTGATTTTCTTAGGGTTCCAAATGACATTGCCAACCATTTCTCTCTATGTAAAGGAACTAGGGGGAAGTGATCAATTAATTGGCTTCGTTGTCGGAATTTTTACTTTTTCTGCTCTTTTGATTCGGCCATTTGCCGGCAAGGCCATAGAAACAAGAGGGAGGGGTCTTGTTTATATCGGGGGCTTAATTGTCGTTATTTTGACAGTTGGTACTTTTGGATTCTTGGCGAGTATCGCACTGCTTTTCCTTATGAGAATTATGCAAGGATTCGGCTGGGGCTGCTTAACGACTGCCTCTGGTACGGTCGCATCTGATGTAGTGCCTTCGACAAGAAGGGGAGAAGGACTCGGGTATTTCGGCTTGTCAGGGAATTTGGCGATGGCGATGGGTCCTTCGATAGGACTTGCCCTCGTTGCAGTGCTTCCTTTTAATCAATTCTTTCTGATTTGTGCGGCTCTTCCAGCTTGCGCATTATTGGCAGCTTCTCAAATTCGCTTTAAGAAGGGAGTCGTCAAGAAGGCTCCAGCTGGCGGGAAACTGCTGGATTTATACGAGATGAGTTCGTTAAAGCCGTCGATTCTAGCCTTTTTCATCACCTTCACCTTTGGGGGAATTGCGACTTTCTTGCCGCTTTATACGGCACAGAAGGGTGTTGAGGGAATTCAGTGGTACTTCTTGGTCTATGCGGTATCCGTGATGCTTACCCGGACTTTTGCAGGTCAGCTGTATGACCGGAAAGGACATAAAGCTGTATTCCTGCCGGGAACATTGCTAGTTGTCATAGCCATGTTCCTGCTCTCCTGGATGCCGGGAACAACCGGGCTCTTGATTGCAGCCTTCTTATACGGATTCGGATTCGGAAGCGTTCAGCCAGCCTTGCAGGCTTGGGCAATTGACCAAGCTCCAGCTGATCGCAAGGGGATGGCTAATGCAACCTTCTACTCCTTCTTCGATCTTGGAATAGGGATAGGAGCTATCTCCTTTGGGCAAATTGCCCATTCATTCGGATACGGAAGTATTTATATGACGGCTGGTTTTTCTGTCATCATGGCCATGATTTTATATGTATTGATGACGAAGGAGAAAGCTGTTAAATAGATTGGCTGTTAATAAAGAATAAGCAAGGGATGAGGAAAGAGCATTGCCGGTGGCAATGCTCTTTTGGTGTCTGCGACTTACTTGAGAACATAGATTTCATTCTCTCTTTCTTTTGGCAAGAACGGTTTTCCTGCAGTTTAAATAGTAATAGATTAAGTAAGTCTCTCTAGTATGGTAGGGAAAAGAATAAGCCGGCTGTTGAAAACAGCCGGCTTTCATATTCAATGACTCTTTAAATTTAATTCGCCTACTGTTGTCCCTTTCATCTGTTCATCCGCTATCTGATTAGGATTGAATTCTTTCTCAGACTTTGATATAACAACCGTAGCTACACCGTTTCCAATCAGGTTTGTGATGGAACGAGCTTCAGACATGAAGCGGTCTACACCAATGAGGAGGGCAATCCCTTCCACTGGAATCATCGGGAAAGCAGCTAATGTGGCTGCAAGGGTGATGAAGCCAGAACCAGTCACACCTGCTGCCCCTTTTGAGGTAAGCATCAGAATGCCAAGCAGTGTAAGCTCCTGCCAGATGGTCAGGTCAATTCCATATGCTTGTGCGATAAAGATGGCGGCCATTGATAGATAAATAGATGTACCGTCAAGATTGAACGAGTATCCGGTCGGAATGACTAAACCGACAACCTGCTTGGAGCAGCCATAGTTTTCAAGCTTTCTCATCATAGCAGGAAGCGCTGATTCTGAGGAGGAAGTTCCTAGGACGAGCAGGATTTCTTCCTTAATGTAAGCCATGAACTTAAAGATGCTGAAACCATAATATTTGGCGATAGAGCCGAGTATGACCACGATGAATAGGAACATCGTGAGATAGACTGAACCCATCAATTTTCCAAGTGAGACGAGTGATCCGAGACCGAAGTTTCCAATTGTGTAAGCCATCGCGGCAAAAGCGGCGATAGGTGAAATTCTCATGACCATATTGACAATTTTAAAGAAAATATCAGCTACAACTTCAAAGAACGAAATGACTGGCTTCGCTCGCTCTCCGATAGAAGCGGCAGCAAGACCAAAGAGAATGGCAGAGAATAAGACTGGCAGTAATTCTCCGGAGGCAAGAGCACCAACTACATTCTCTGGGATTAGGTTCATGATGAATGCGCCAAAGCCTTGTTCTGTTTCCGATGCTTGGGTGGTGTATTGAGATACGTCACCTGTTTTCAAATTATCCGTGTTTAATCCGCTGCCAGGTTGAACGAGATTAACCACGATAATTCCAATCGCGAGTGCGACAGTTGAGACGATTTCAAAGTATAGCAAGGCTTTTCCGCCAATTTTGCCTATTTTCTTCAGATTGCCCATGCTTCCAATACCAATGACAACTGTTAGGAAGATAATGGGGGCAATCAGCATCTTAATCAATCGGATAAAGATGTCGGCTAGAATTTTTAGACTGGCGCCGAACTCGGGGAAGAGGGCTCCCACCATAATACCAAGGATAATACCTGTGACAACTTGGACGGTTAAATTCTTAAAGATTCTCAAAAGCCAACCCTTCTTTCCTGTTTTATAAAATTGTTAGCGCTTTCAGATATATGGTTAATCTTATAGGATAGAAAGGATAGATTGGGTTTATGGTTTTAAAAATCTTTTTGTTCTTTTTGGTCACGAAGAAGAGACCTTCTATCGAGAAGGTCTCACCGATTCAATTCCTCTTCAATTTCCTTTAAAAGCTTTTTATCATAATGGTTCCTATAGTACTGGTAAAGAGGCTTGAAAGCTTCTTTCCATAGGCGTCTCTCTTCTTCGCTCATCGTCCGGATTTGGAAATCAGGCCAATCTTCTATTTGAATGAGAGCATCCTGGTTCATGACTTCTGATTGCTTCATATTCCAGGCAGTCGCCTCGTCCATCGCTTCGGTTATGGCCTGCTGTACATGATTGGGAAGACTGTCCCAGAATTCTCCATTAATCATCACTGCATAGCCAAGGATGCCATGATTGGTTAAAGTCATATGCTTCTGAACTTGATAAAATCCCTTCGAATAAATATTAGAGATGGTGTTTTCCTGTCCGTCAAATTGCTCATCTTCCAATAGTGTATATACTTGGTCAAACGAGGCTTCCTTTGTTTCTGCGCCAACAAGGTTTAACTGCCTTTGGAGCATCTCGCTCGGCATGGTCCGGAGGGTTAGGCCTTGTAGGTCCTGCGGTTTTGAGACAGGGGTTTTGGCTGTCGTCATTTGTTTAAAACCATTATTCCAAAAGGCAAGCCCCTTAACATGGTAGTTGTCCAGCATTTGTAACAGCTGGTCCTTCGCTGGCCCAGTGAATATGGTTCGGATATCCTCTTGGTCCTCGAATAAATAAGGCAAGTCCAGAACCTGCCATTCCGGTATCCAATCTGTCACCTTCGAAAAAGAAGGTGCAATCATTTGTATATCCCCGTTTTGAAGGGCATTCAGTTCCTCGCCGTCAGAATAGAGCATGCTATTTGGATACACCTCGACTTGGACGGCTCCGTTTGTCTTCTCCTCTACCAGCTCAGCAAATTTAGCTGCAGTCAGTCCCTTTGGCGTGTTCTCAGCTACAACATGACTGAAGTTTATCACGATTTGATCATTTAAGCCTTCTTGTTCATGGTCAGCTGGCAAGCTTGCTTCCTCGCCAAAGCCATGCTTCACCCCAAGATAGATCATTAATGCCGTAATGATTAGAATGGCTGTTATGATAAAGTTTCTCATTATGGTTCTCCGCCGCCTTTAAGCATTCTTGCTATTTATCCCGCATAAATGGACAGTAAGCCTCCCTCTAAAAGAGCTTAAGTAAATCGAGAAGCATAGGCGGGAGGAAACTGTCCATAAAAGCCCGATTGGTTCAACTAACCATCAGGGGGGATAAGGCTTCCCCTGATGGAAGTTTCACTTTATCCCGCATAAATGGACAGTAAGCCTCCCTCTAAAAGAGCTTAAGTAAATCGAGAAGCATAGGCGGGAGGAAACTGTCCATAAAAGCCCGATTGGTTCAACTAACCATCAGGGGGGATAAGACTTCCCCCCTGAAGGAGGTTTCACTTTATTCTACCATGCTTCTTGGTGGTACAATGGAAAAAAGAGGGGGAGTGGGCTTTGGACAAAAGACCATTATCAATTCATTGGAAGGTTTTGTTCACGACTTTTTTCATCATCTTTTGCTCATTTACTGTTGCAGGTATCTTCGTGCTTGAAAGTGTTATGGAGATGAAGGAAGAGGAAATCAGCGAGCGAAGCCTCTTGCTATCTAGAACGGTTGCTGAGCTCCCTGAGGTGAAAGATCGGCTTGAGCAAAAGGATCCAATGAAGGCGGCAGAAGCGGTTAACCCGGTCGTTGAGCGAATCAGGGTCATTAATGATGCAGATTATGTCGTTGTACTGAACACTAACCGGATCAGACTCTCTCATCCGGTTAAATCAATGATTGGCACCAAATCACAAACGGCAGATGAGGATGCCGCTTTTATGGAACATACATATATTTCAAAGGCGAAGGGTGAGAAGGGGACGGTCATCCGCGGTTTTTTCCCGATTATGGATGAGAATCACCGCCAGATTGGTGTAGTCATATCTGGATACCTATTACCGACGGTTTGGGAGATTATTTGGGGAATCCGATTAGAGATTTTTCTTACGGCAGGCTTTTCTCTATTACTTGGTGCTTTTGGAGCATGGTCCCTTGCTAAGAGTGTGAAAAGCCGGATGTTCGGGCTTGAGCCTCATGAAATAGCCCGTCTCTATGTGGAACGGAACGAAACCTTCAATGCCATGCATGAAGGAATCATTGCCATTGATAATCAGTTGGATATCACCATATTTAATGAAAAGGCCTATCAAATTCTCGGGGTGGATAAATGTGATGTGATAGGAAGGAATATTTACGATGTTCTCCCTGATACACGTTTGCCGGAAATTATTGATTTTAATCATCCTGTCTATAACAAAGAACTGTTAGTCAACCAGCATTCAATCTTAAGCAACCGGATTCCGATACAGGTGAATGGGAAGACGGTTGGGGCTGTTGCCGTCTTTCAGGACCGGACAGAGGTGAAGAAGCTGGCTGAAGAGCTGACAGGCGTGAAGGCGTTTGTGCGTGCACTTCGTGTACAAAATCATGAGCATAAGAACAAGATGCATACCATTGCCGGTCTTTTGCAGCTTGGTAAGCATGAGAAGGCTATGAACTATATCATACATGCTAATGAAGAATCTGATGAGCTTATGGATTTTCTTCATGGACATATTCAAGATGATAATCTTTCAGGTTTGCTGCTTAGCAAGATAAGAGAAGGCAAGGAACTGGGGATTGAAGTTGAAATCGATAAGAACAGCCGCTGGACGTATTTTCCTGATGGAATGGACCATCATGATTTTGTCATCATCATTGGCAATTTGATTGAAAATGCTTTTGATGCTGTGCAGAAGACAAGACATACAGACAAAAAGGTGTTTATCAGCCTGGATCAGACGGAGGATTATACATCTATATTGGTTGAGGACAATGGGATTGGTATGGATGAAGAAACAGCTGCACAAATTTTTAAGGAGGGCTTTACGTTAAAGAAGGATGAAGGTCATGGGATTGGCTTATATTTAGTGCGAGAGATCGTAGCGAAGGGCGGAGGAAGTATTGAGGCAGACAGTATTCCTGACGAGGGAACCAGCTTTGTCATTACATTTTAAGGGGGAAAGCACTCATGGATGCAATTACGGTTTTGCTGATTGAGGATGATCCGATGGTGCGAGAGGTCAACCGCGGTTTTATTGAAAGAGTGGAGAATTGCCGGGTCGTCGGCTATGCCTCCAATGGGCGGGAAGGACTGGAGCAGATTGAGAGATTGAAGCCAGAGCTGGTTTTTATGGATATATTCATGCCGGAACAGGACGGGATCTCCACCATACGTGCCATCAGAGAGAGAGAGCTTCCCGTTGAAGTGATTGCTGTCACTGCAGCAAATGATCGAAAAACCATCAGGCAGATTCTTCAATATGGGGCCTTTGATTATATTATGAAGCCGTTCACCTTTGAAAGGATGAAGCAGGCAATCTCTCATTTTAAGGAATACAGGGAGCGCTTTAAGAAGGGGCAACAATTAACACAGGATGAATTGGATAACCTTTTGCATGGTATTTCTTCGATAGAGGGGCTGGAGCATGGTGAACCGCTCCCTAAAGGGCTTAACCGTGCTACCTTGGAAAAGATTAATCATTATATTGAAACAAGAAAAGAACCAACCTCTGCTGAAGAGGTAGCTGAAGGGGTCGGATTGGCAAGAGTGACAGCACGCCGCTATCTCGATTATTTGGAAAAGCAAAACAAAGTCAAGCTAATCCTGCAATACGGCGGGATTGGAAGACCGGTTAACCGGTATGAGGCGGTTAGGGGCAACTAGAGCCTATGTAGACAAAAAGCCTGATGACTGAACCTTATGGAGGCTCTGTCTACAGGCTTTATTTCTGGATAGGCGGCTCATCCTCAATCGGAATTTCAGCTATATTCGCCTCTGTGTTCCGAGTAAAGAAAGCGAGGATGGGACGAGGAAGCGGAACTTCTGCAAGGACCATTCCGGCTAGGATAAATGCCGAGCCTGTAATGGCAGCAGGACCAAGCAGGGCACCGTTCCAGGCAAAGTCACCGATGACGGCAAAGATAGGCTCGGTGGCAAAAATGAGTGCGACATGTGCAGGCGTTGTGTATTTAATGTAATGTGTTTGGGCGATAAAGGCAAAAACGGTTGCCAGCAAGCTCGTAATCAATAGGGACATAATCACTATCGAGCTGCTGAAGACGGCGGCCTCTATGGCTGGTTCAAACAGTATGGATGAAATTCCGCTCAGCACACCAACCGTTAAGCACTGGATAAGGACAAGATTGGCTGTGTCAGCCTTGGTTGTATATTTGGCTGTATAGACGAGCTGCAGTCCGAAGCAGATAGCACAGATAAAGGTTAGGACATCTCCCAAGTTAATCGCGGAGAGGTCGGAAAAAGCCATGATATATAAGCCTGCAACGGCAAGCATTGTACCGAAAAGTGATTGCAGCTTAGCTCTATGTCCCAAAATGATAAAGGTCAGAAAGGGAACTAAGGCGACAGATAATCCTGTAATAAAGCCTGACTTGCCTGAGGTGGTATAGAGCAGGCCGTACGTTTGCAGGGCGTAGCCTGCAAATAGGAGTATGCCAAGGATAAGGCCGTACTTCAATTGCCCTGTTAATTTCTTCAGCTGTAGGGGCTTTGCCGGGTTGAATTGTAAATAGAGCCATAATAGTAGAGCCGCAAAACCAAACCTTAAGCCGTTAAAGGCGAAGGGAGGCAAAGTGACGATTGCATCTTGGATGATGACGAATGTTAATCCCCACACCATTGCGACGCTTAGTAAAATTGAATTGGCAACCCAGCGATTTCCTGCCATGTGTATTCCTCCGTGTTCTCGTATGATTTTTCCATTTTAGTGATTTTCTCACTATTTTGAACTTTCATCAAGTAAAAGTGATTTAGTTAGCAGGCAGATGGCGGATGGCATACAGGGCTGCCTGTGTCCGGTCCTGCAGGCATAGCTTCGATAAAATATTGGACACATGTGTTTTGACGGTTTTCTCACTGATAAAGAGAGCAGCCGCAATTTCTTTATTGCTTTTCCCATTCGTGATTTCCCCCAGAACTTCTATTTCCCTGGCCGTCAGAGTTTCGAGCAATTGATGTTCCGGACTTTTTCTTGTGTTAAGGGCGGATAATAAGCCTTCAGTTACCTTTGGGTGAATTTGCTTCTCGCCATCCATCAGCTTCATAATGGCTCGTATAACCTCATCCGGGTCATTTTCCTTTAATAAATAGCCGGCTGCACCAGCCTCAAGGGCAGGAATGGCATGATTAGAATCAGAGAAGCTCGTCAGGATAAGAATCTTCATGTCAGGCTGCATACGGAGGATCTCCTTGGTTGCGGCAATGCCATCCATAATGGGCATGACTAAATCCATAAGAATAATATTAGGCTGCAGCTCTATGGCTTTCGTGACAGCTTCCTGACCGTTTGCGGCTTCACCAATGACCTCGAATCCACTATGGCTCGCCAGCAGCAAGCTCAGCCCTTTTCTAACAACCGAATGATCATCAGCAATAAGAATTTTGATTGGCATAGATTTTTCCCTCCTATTTTAAATGGGCAGTTCTATTACAAGAGTGGTGCCGTTTCCCCGTTTGCTGTTCATCGCTATTTTTCCATGAAGGCTTTTTACTCTTTCCTCCATGCTTTTCAGGCCGAGGCTGGGTAAACAGGCATTCTCCGTATAATTAAAGCCAATGCCTTCATCTGAAATCATCATTTCTACTGAATCAGGTTTGAAGTGAAATGCTACATGGACTGTGCGTTCTCCCGAATGTTTTAAGGTATTGTGGAAGGCCTCCTGGGCAATCCGCCATAGGGTCTCCTCCTGGAGGGAGGAAAGCATCGAAACACCCTCAACGGATACATGGACGGCTAAACCAAGCATTTCTCCATATTTCTTCACTGAGCAAGCCAATCCTTCTGCCAATCCTGCTGGCCGCAGCTGCCAGATGAGTGCTTTCATTTCTGCTTGGGCATGCTGGGATAATTTCTGGATATCTGCCATGATTTCCTTGATTGGCTCCTCCTTCGCTAACCGATTCCCTGCGCTTGCGGTCACATTAATGGAGTAGAGCATTTGATTGACGGAATCATGCAAATCCCGCGCTAGGCGGTTGCGTTCTTCGGCAATTTTGATTTCCTGCTCCTTCATGGTCAGATGAATCCGTTTTAAGGCGGTCCCGATTTGATAGGCAATAGATTCTAAGAGGGCAAGCTCGTGCTCTTCAAACGTCTCTTTATTCTTCACAGCGACATTTAATAATCCGAATTGTTCCTCGCCAGCCTTTAAAGGGACCGTTGCATGATAGACAAGTCCATATGTATCGCCCCAGTTCCCATTGCGGGCATTTTCCAGACGCTTACATTCCATTATATTAGATGCCTTTGTTAACGTCCCATTTCGAAACCGGTTGACACACCAGCAATCCCCCTCAGTAAGCGCATGATGCTGCGGGTTCGTAAGAGCAGGAGGCAGCGACTCGGCAGCAGCCAGCTCATAGCTTCCTTCGTGATTAATCAGAAAGATCCAGCCTGCTTCAAGCGAGGTCAGCTGGAGCAGCTTTCGCAAACAATCTCCGAGCATTTTTTTTAGCTCAGTGCCTTCATTCAATGTTTCGGCAATCCCCTTTAATAGCTCCAGTTCGGATAGAAAGATATCCCGTTTCATTTTCCCGTCTCCTTAAAGAATCGTTTGTTATTATTATACAGTTTTGCAAGGGAGTACAACTAAAGTTGTAGAAGGTTTCCTTCTAATCACTGATACTCGATTGCTGGAAGATTCCGTACCATAGATGTAAGAACAGTTATGGAAAGGAAGCGAGTATCATGAAAACAATTGTCATTACAGGCGGCTCGAAAGGACTTGGGAAGGCTTTAGCTCATGCGTTCTTAAAAAAGGGGAACCATGTTGCGGTTTGTGCAAGGGGAGAGGAGGGGCTGGAGCGATTGCGTCAGGAGACACAAACGTTTTCGGGTGAGCTCCTTGCGGTGGCAGCGGATGTGTCCATCGAAAAGGATGTGGAGCGATTTATTTCTATGACGGAGCAAAAATTCGGCCGGATTGATGTGCTCATCAATAACGCAGCCATTCTCGGTCCAAGTCCGATGCCTTTATTGCTTGATTATCCGAACAGGGATTTCCTTCACGTCCTAAAGGTGAACATCCTAAATCCTTTTCTCGTCACGAAGCGCGTACTGCCCGGCATGCTCGTTCAAGGGAGCGGGTCAATCATTAATATCACCTCAGAGGCTGGCGGGACTGGTTACGCAGGCTGGGGAGCCTATGGAATATCAAAATTCGGAATAGAAGGGTTAACAGAAACCTGGGCGGATGAATTAGCAGAAACGGCCATCCGTGTGAATATGGTTGACCCAGGGAGCATGGACACAGAGATGCATCATCTAGCCGTGCCGGAACGAGATTATGAGCTGCCAAAGCCGGAGGAAATATTGGATGTCTTTCTTTATCTTGCCTCTGATGATTCGCTTTTGGTTACAGGCAGACGCTTTGAAGCGCAGCAATTCGATGGCGGGGCGAAGGAATGATGAGGGCTGTGGAGCAACCATTCCATCTGCCTGCTGACTTGAATGCTAGTTCCCCTCCAGAGGAGCGCGGGTTGAGAAGAGATCATGTGAAGCTGATGGTTCTTCAAAAGGAAACAGGAGCGGTAGCCCATGATGTCTTTTGTCATTTAGGCGATTATTTGCAAAAGGGCGATTTGCTCTTATTAAATAATAGCCGTACCCTGCCTGCTGTGTTAAAGACTATTTGCGGCAAGGAGGTACGGCTGGCAAGGAAATGGGAGAATGGCGATTGGGATGTGCTCGTTATCGATGAGGGTACTAAGGAAGGTGACAACCTCCACTTTCCTGGTAAATTAATGGCCAAGGTAATCAATAAGGTAGAGGGTATGCCGCTCTGGACTGTCTCGTTTAATCAGGCGGATGAGCTGTTTTATGATTGGCTTTATCGCTTTGGTGAGCCTATCCGCTATGAATATATTGATACACCCTGGGAGCTTGAGAGGTATCAAACCGTATATGCATCTGTACCTGGTTCGACAGAAATGCCTTCAGCAGGAAGAGCCTTTACTTGGGAGCTGCTTTTTGATCTCCAGAAGAAAGGGGTTCAGCTAGGTTTCTTGCAGCTTCACACAGGCTTAAGTGATTTTCTCGATGACCATTACCCCGTTAGACCAGAAGGGAATCCGGAGTATTATCATATTCCGGCAGAGACGCTCAATGGGATTCAAGGAACAAAAAAAGAGGGAGGAAGAATCATTGCTGTGGGAACAACGGTAGTCCGAGCAGTCGAATCAGCCATTCTAACTGGCAAAGCCTCAGGATTCACAAATCTATTTATTGGTGAGGATTATCAGCGGCGGACAATTGATGGCCTATTAACTGGTTTTCATGAAGCTGATGCAAGCCATCTTGATTTGCTCTCTTCCTTTATCGATTCTCATAAATTGATCCATGCTTATGAGATGGCCATTCAGAATAGGTATTTATGGCATGAGTTTGGAGATATGAATTTAATCATATAGGAGGGATGGGATGGAGTTTCATCATCTCGGTCTTGAGGTGAATTCTTTAGAGGAATCACTAGAATTCTATATACATCTATGCCGATTTCAACTAGAAGAGGAACTGACGTTAGCCGGGGAGCGGATCATCTTTCTAACGAAGGGGGAGCTGCGGTTGGAACTTACCGAGAATAAAGAGACATCTAGCTGGCATATTTGCTTTGAGGTCAAAGAGTTCCCGGCGCTTTTGCCGGGTGCTGCTGATTATCAAAAATATGAAAATGGCTGGGAATCAGCTTTTTTTCATAGTCAAGATGGTCATTTGATTGAGCTCCTAAAAAGGAATTGAATGTTTAGGGCTCGAATATAGTTTGGGGTGGACGGATAAGAAAGGAGAGGAGCTTAATGGTGACCATCAAAGGATTAAAGGACTGTACACTCCAAGATATACTTTCGGCATGGAATAGAGGGTTTGAGGGTTATTTTGTCAAAATGGAATTTTCCTATGAACAATTCATCAAGCGTATGGCCCAGGAGGAATTGTTAGCGGAGCACTCCATCCTGTTATATGATGGGGGAATACCCGTTGGGATTGTTCTTAACGGGATTCGTGAGGTACATGGAGAGAAGCAAGCCTGGAATGGTGGAACCGGAATCGCTCCTGAATACAGAGGGAGGGGTCTTGGACGCTTAGCTATCGCTGAATGCCTGCGTATTTATGAACAGGAGGGGGTAAAAAAGGCAACGCTGGAGGCCATCCAAGATAATCACTCGGCTATTCATCTCTATGAAAAAATGGGATATAAACTCGTTGGCCGACTCATGAATTATGTCTGCAAGAATCCAATCCTATTAAAGGACACTTCTTCTTCCTATCGTGCAGAATTCCGCGCTCCAGCGGAAATAGCCAGACTCTCATTCTATGATGAACATATACCGTGGCAGACACTGCGCAGAAGTATTCCAAATGGAGAAGGACTTGTTATGATAGATGAGAGTGGAAAAGAATGCGCTTATGCTATCTTTCAGAGGGAATGGCAGGAGGATGGCCGTTTGCCTGCAGTTTATCTATATCAGTTAAGAATAGATGCGGAGGCAAAACCTGAAGCGGCTAAGATTCTTCTTGAATCCGTTATGCAATTGAAAGCATCCAGCTTGTATGTCGTTAACCTGCCATTAGAAAATGATGTGATGGTTGAAGCGTTAAAGGAAATAGGCTTTGAAGAGACGATTGGTCAAGTATGGATGGAACGGATTGTAGTTGATTGAATATTCTCCTTTTTTGGTATACTTAATGGGGTAGGAATAAAAGAAAAAGGAGGCATATAAACATGCACGATATCATTGTGATTGGCGGAGGCCCAGCAGGTGCGAGCGCCGCTATTCTGGCAGCGAAAGCAGGGAAGAAAACGGTTGTACTTGATAATGACAAAGGAGTAACAAAACGTGCCTGGTTCGAGAATTTCTATGGAATAGAGGAAATAAGCGGCCCGGATTTAATTGCTATCGGCAAGAAGCAGGCTGTGAAATTTGGAGCAGGCTTCTTTGATGAAACGGTTATGAAGATTGAGTCTGGAGAAGACGGCGTGACCATTTTCACGGAAGGCAATTCATTCACAGCGAAAGAGGTCATCATCGCGACTGGGATGCTCGCAACGATCGCAGAGGCTTCCGGTATTAAGACAAAGCCTGGCACAGAGCCGCGCGTGAAGACCATTATTGATGTGGATGCTGAAGGGAAAACGAATATGCCGCATGTATGGGCTGCCGGAACAGTTGCAGGAGAGAGCATGCATGGCATCATTACAGCGGGGCATGGGGCAAAGGTTGCCATCAATGTCATTAGTGAATTGAATGGTGAACGTTATGTAGACCATGATGTGTTAAAAGGATAAGAGGTAGTAAAAAACAGGATTGCACCCGCAATCCTGTTTTCTTATAATCGTTGAAGTTCCTGATCTACCTTTTTAAGGAATTCGCCGGCCTTCTGCCTGTGGATGGCTAAGTCTGCATAGAGGTCAAAGCCAGTCGGCTCCATATTGACAATGACCAGCTTTGCGCCATGCTGCTTGGCAATGAGCGGGAATTGATTGGCCGGGGTGACAGTAAGAGATGAACCGATGACGATAAACAAATCTGCTCGTTCACTTTCCTCCTCTGCCATCAAGAACGGCGCCTCAGGCAGCATTTCGCCAAATAAGATGACAGATGGACGCAGTTTTCCGCCGCATGCCTTACAAGCATAATTCTTCTCTAAATACATATCACTCCCATACTCTGCCCCACATGACTGGCAGTGGACTTTTTGCAAGGTGCCATGCAGCTCTGCAACGCGCTTGCTACCAGCCTCCTGATGGAACCCATCGACATTTTGGGTAATGATGCTTTTGACGAGCCCTTCATTCTCCCACTTTGCGAGAATGCGATGACCTTCATGAGGTCCATGTTCTTTCACTCCTACGACCCGTTCCCGGTAGAACTCAAAGAATTCCTTCACATTCTGATTGAGTGCGTCTGTGCTCGCAATTCGGCTCGGGTCTTTCTTTTTCCATAATCCCTTATCATTAGACCGGAAGTCAGGCAAGCCAGAATCAGTGCTCATGCCTGCTCCTGTAAACACAACCGTATAGTTAGATTCCTTCAGTAAAGCTGCTAAGTTGGACAAGATATCTGCCTCCAGTGTTATATTCCCTGTCATAATTGTTTCATAATTATATCATGAGCTAATCGGCAAACCTAAATGATTGGTTTCGTGAAAATCACCTCCCTTATATGAGAGAATAAAAGAAACTAGCTTAAAGTTAAGGCGCTCGAAATATCAAGAGAATCGAGTTTGAATCCGTAGCCTTTCTTCTTTTTTCATTTTGTAAAGGAGGAACAACAGTATGAGTTTGATGAAAGCGAGCAGGTTCATGAGTATGATTCTTCGGCATAAACCAGACGCGATTGGCATTTCCCTAGATGAACATGGATGGGCAGATGTTGAAGAATTGATTAAGGGTGTTTCTAAGAAATATCCCTTTGATAGGAATATACTAGAGGAAATTGTGCGAACAGATGATAAGCAAAGATACTCGTTTAATGAGGATAAGACTCTTATACGAGCAAACCAAGGGCATTCCATTCCAGTAGATGTAGAATTGGAGATCGTGGACCCGCCGGAGTTTTTATGGCATGGGACGGGAGAAAAGTACACGGAGTCCATTGAACGTATTGGACTCGTTCCAAAGAGTCGTTTGTATGTTCATCTGTCAGTTGATGCAGAAATGGCAATCAACGTAGGAAAACGCCATGGTAAACCGGTCGTCTATCGTGTACGCAGTGGTGAAATGAGCGAACAGGGGTATGTATTTTATCGTTCGAAAAATGGTATTTGGCTAACGAAAGCAGTGCCGATTGAGTTTTTGGAGAAGCTTCGTTAAAAGTATTTCGGGTAAGAGAAGATGATTAATGTTCATTCCTTCCCCTTATGACGGTATATGTTAGTCGTTCAACCATTTCGCTGCCTCCATCGTGTATGCCTCTTGCGCTTTTGGAAGTTTTTTTTGGTTTTGCTTGAAACTTTAGCGAGGAGAAGTGATAATAGAATATAAAATTATCAGAAAATTACGCTTAGGGGATATGCAGAATGAAAGTAGTGAAATTTGGCGGTACATCTCTTGCTTCTGGAGACCAGTTGGAGAAGGTATATGATATTGTCGTATCCGATGATACGAGAAAACTAATCGTTGTTTCTGCTCCGGGAAAGAGATTTTCGAAGGATATTAAAGTAACAGATTTATTGATTGCCACCGCTCAAGCCTGGCTTGAGGGAAGTGAGGATGAGGATTTATTCCAAGCCGTCATTAATCGCTACCGATCAATCACGGATGATTTAGGGATGAATGAAGAGGTGATT
Organism: Bacillus sp. FJAT-27916; assembly: GCF_001183965.1. Lineage (GTDB taxonomy): Bacteria > Bacillota > Bacilli > Bacillales > Pradoshiaceae > Pradoshia. The sequence goes on along the minus strand of NZ_LFZV01000001.1, from coordinate 2,911,850 downwards.
GAGCGAATTACGGCTGATTTGTTGGAGCTATTGAAGGGGGACCGCAGCAATCCAGAGCAGTTCATGGATGCCATTAAGGCGAGCGGGGAAGACAATAATGCGAAACTAGTCGCTGCTTATTTCCAGCATAAAGGGGTTGAGGCTTCCTATGTTAATCCGCGTGAGGCAGGCTTGATCGTGAGCAGCGAACCGGGAAATGCACAGGTGCTCCCTGAATCGTATGAAAGACTATCCCGCTTAAGGGAGAGGAACGGAATATTAATCTTCCCGGGCTTCTTCGGATATACAATCGATGACCGTGTCATGACATTCCCTCGCAGCGGATCCGATATTACAGGCTCCATCCTGGCAAATGCCGTAAAAGCGGATTTGTATGAGAATTATACTGATGTGGATGCGGTATTTACCGTTAATCCAACCATTGTTGATAACCCGAAGGAGATTCAGGTCTTAACTTACCGGGAAATGCGCGAGCTTTCTTATGCGGGCTTCAGTGTCCTTCATGACGAGGCGCTTATTCCTGCCTTCCGTGCCGGAATACCGGTTAATATAAAGAATACAAATAATCCCGCCTCTTTAGGCACAATGATTGTCAGCCAGAAGGAGAGTTCAAATGGACCGGTTGTTGGAATCGCTAGTGATAATGATTTTTGCAGCATCTATGTAAGCAAATACTTGATGAACCGGGAAATTGGCTTTGGCCGCAAGCTCTTGCACATATTAGAGGAGCTGCACCTATCCTATGAACATGTTCCATCCGGTATCGATGATTTGACTGTCATTCTGCGCCAAAATCAATTGGATCATGAGAGGGAGCAAATTATCGTCAATCGCATCAAGAATGAATTGGATGCGGATGAGGTAAAGGTTGAGCATAATTTGTCCTTAATCATGATTGTCGGTGAAGGAATGCGCTCCAATGTTGGTACAATGGCACGGGCATCTAGGGCTTTGGCTGATAAAGGCATTAATATTGAGATGATCAACCAAGGTTCCTCCGAGGTCAGCATGATGTTTGGCGTGAAGGAAGCTCAGGAGAAGCTTGCCGTCCAAGCACTTTATGAGGCGTTTTTTACGGAATTGCCGGTGTGAGGAAGAGAGGTGAGGACAGTTGGTAAAGGCGATTATATTTGATTTAGATGATACACTTCTATGGGATCAGCGGAGCGTAAAGGAAGCTTTTGCGGCAACATGCGAGGCAGCTAGGGAGAAATATGACCTAGACCCTGAGAGGCTTGAGGAGGTAGTCCGAATGGAGGCAGCCAAGCTCTATCAATCCTATGAGACATATGCATTTACGCAAATGATTGGTATCAATCCATTCGAGGGATTATGGGGAAATTTCCTTGATGAGTCTGATGATTTCAGGCAATTAGCTAAGGTTGTACCCGGTTACCGTAAAGAGGCATGGGTGAAGGGGCTGAAGGCGCTTGGAATTGATGACCCCGAATTTGGTGCTGATTTAGCCGAGCGCTTCCCAAAGGAGCGCAGGCAGCATCCGTTTATATATGAGGATACCTTTGAGCTTCTTGATTCTCTGCAGGGCCGCTATCAATTGCTGCTGCTGACAAATGGCTCACCCGATTTGCAGATGACCAAGCTTGAAATCACTCCGGAGATTGCTCCCTATTTTGATCATGTCGTAATCTCTGGAGCCTTTGGGAAAGGAAAGCCGGACCCGTCTATATTTGAGCATGCGCTCAGTCTGCTGGGCGTTACAGCTGATGAGGCCTTAATGGTAGGAGATAATTTGATGACCGATATTCTAGGGGCAAATCGAGCTGGTATTCCGTCTGTATGGGTGAACCGTCATGAAAGAATTGCGGAAGAAGTAAAGCCTGTATATGAAATTAAAAAACTTTTACAGTTAAATGAGTTGTTGCAAAGACTTCAGTGAAGGCAGGAGATGAGCTCCCGGATATAAATCCGGGGGCTTTTTTTAGCATTTTTCATCCAGGGTAGGGCAAACTGGATGATATTGACTTTTGGAGATGTATGGTGTAAAAAAATGTAAGGTGAGAAGGCGGTGAAGACCGTGGTTGAACGGTGGTCTCAAGAAAAGAGATATTTGTTCATAGCAATCGTGCTGTTAGGGATGTACCTAGCACCCATGTTTATTATGGGAGAGAATTCACATATCCGCCTGCATGATAATCTTGATTCAAATATAGCCTGGTATAAGGTACTGAAGGATAACCAGCAATTATTTGGGCCGATTGATGATACGATTGCCCAAATCATTAATGGACTGCCCCGTAATGCATTCGGGACGGAGTTCAGCGGAATTGAGTGGCTTCATTATTTCCTGCCCTCGATGACGGCTTATGCAATCAGTCAGGCGATTGTGAGAGTGTTTGCCTTTGCGGGAATGTACCTTCTCCTGAAGAAGCATTTCATGCAAGGGGAGGTGTTTGGGGCTATTCGTGTGTTTACGGCCCTCGCTTTCAGCTTGACCCCGTTTTGGCCGTCCGGCATGCTGTCGACACTTGGTCATCCGCTGGCCCTCTATGCCTTCTTGAATATTCGCAGCCGGGACAGCTCTTATAAGGATTGGCTGATCCTAGGCCTTCTTCCGTTTTATTCGAGCTTCGTGCTTGGTTTTTTCTTCTTTCTTTTTGCGATGGGGATTCTTTGGCTTTATGACGGAATCTTTCGAAAGGATTGGAATGGGCGGTTTTTGGGCGGAATCCTTTTTATGACGAGCATGTATTTATTGATAGAATACCGCCTCGTCTATTCACTTGTCTTTCCTGGAGAGCCGAATAGCCGGGAGGAATATTTTAGTGCCTATTTGAGCTTTAGGGAGTCAGTAAGGCTTATTTTCAAAAATTATGTAGTCGGCCATACACATGTACTCACTCTGCATCAATACGTCATTCTTCCGCTGTCCTTTTTAGCCCTTGGAATCATTCTTTGGAAGAAGCTATGGAAAAGGGAAAGACGATTTGTGTTCCTGTTTGTGCTCAATTTTGTCCTGTCCGCTTGGTATGCTTTTTGGTTTTATGAAGGCTGGGATTTGCTTAAAGAGCGGATATCCTTATTGAATGATTTCAATTTCGCTCGGTTTCATTTCCTGAGACCGCTAGTGCTTTATTTACTTTTTGCCCTCTCCTTGCGGGTGTTATGGACAAACGGAATGAAATGGAGGCAATTGGCCAAAATAGCGATGATAGCCCAATTGTTCATCCTGTTTCTTGGTAATCCTGAGGTGTATTATGGAAAAAGGAATACCCCTTCGTTTAAGGAGTTTTATGCACAGGAGCAGTTTGAGGAGATTAAGGCGTTCATCGGAAAACCTCAAGATTCTTATCGGGTAGCGAGTATCGGGCTCCATCCCGCTATCTCGCAGTATAATGGATTCTATACCCTTGATACATATAACAATTATTATCCGCTTTCTTATAAACATCAATTTCGAAAGATTATCGAAGCGGAGCTTGATAAGAATAAAAGGCTTGAAAATTATTTCGATAATTGGGGCGGCCGATGCTACATCTTTGTGGATGAACTTGGGAAGAAATATGACTATGGCAAGAATTCGAAAAAGCAGATTCGAAAGCTTGAACTTCATACAGAGGTATTCAAGGAAATGGGTGGAGAATATTTCTTCTCAAGCGTGCCTATCTTGAATGCCTCTGATAATCAGCTTAAGCTGCTGAAGGTATTTGACCATAAGGATTCTGCCTGGAGGATTTATTTATACCAAGCCGTCTAAAGGAGCGAGCGTGACATGAATATGCCAGTATTGACGATTGTCGTTCCATGCTACAACGAGCAAGAGATTCTGCCGAAAACAATGGATGAGCTAACGGCTGTCCTGCTGGAACTGATGGAGCTGAAGCTAGTATCCAATAGGAGTAATATTTTATTTGTCGATGATGGAAGCAAGGATCTCACGTGGAATCTGATTCAAGTGGAAAGCATGCAGAACCATTTGGTGCGAGGGATTAAATTAGCCGGTAATGTAGGTCACCAAAATGCCTTGCTTGCTGGCCTTGAGGCCGCGCAAAAACAATCTGATTGTGTTATATCCATCGATGCAGACCTGCAGGATGATATAAACGTTATACGAACCATGGTAGAGAAGTACAATGAAGGATATGACATTGTTTATGGAGTTCGAGACAAGAGGCAGACGGATACGTTCTTTAAACGGAATACAGCCTTGGCCTTCTACCGGGTGATGGGTACACTTGGCATTCGGTTAATCCCGAACCATGCCGATTATCGACTGATGAGCCGGCGAGCATTGACTGAGCTTCTTAGATACAAGGAAAGAAATTTATTCTTACGTGGAATGATACCCTTAATTGGATTTTCGCAAACGAATGTTTATTATGAAAGAAAGGAGAGGGAGCTGGGGGTTTCTAAATATCCTTTGAAAAAGATGCTTTCCTTTGCTTTTGATGGAATTACGAGTTTTAGTGTCGCACCAATTCGGTTTGTGACCTATTTAGGATTTATTACCTTGCTTGTCAGTGTGCTGGCCGGGAGCTATGCATTGCTTCAGAAATGGTTCGGAAACACGCAGTCGGGCTGGACAAGCCTCATGATATCTTTATGGATGATTGGCGGTTTGCAGTTGATTGGCATCGGGATTGTCGGTGAATATATCGGCAAGATTTTCAAGGAAGTTAAAGGGAGGCCGATTTATGCCATCGATGTTGACCACTACTCAGAAAAGTTAGATGATGCAGCGAACGAGGCTGCATGGAAACGGGAAGGAACCTCTTAACTGAAGAAGAAAGGGATTAAAATGATTTTAGACTTTATTTCACAATATATTCAGAGCTATGGTTATTTCGTGATATTTGGCGCCCTTTTCATCGCCATGATTGGCATCCCAGCTCCAGAGGAGACATTACTAGTCCTTATTGGAGGAATGTTATTAGAAAGCGGGCTGCATTTCATTCAAGTAATTGCAGTTGCCTTGCTTGCTGCCAATACGGCGATGCTTGTCACCTATCTCACTGGAAGGAAGTTTGGGAATCAACTCGTTAGCCGTTATGGACATAAGGTTCATATGACACCGGCTAAATGGGGAAGAATGAAACAGAAGCTAGAAAAATATGACGGGATAAGGGTAATATTCACCTATTTTGTTCCTGGTGTGCGTCAATTGGTCCCTTTTCTATCTGGTATACGAAAGGTATCCTACACGGCTTTCTTTCTTTTTACGTTTACGGGCAGCCTATTATGGACTGTATTCTATACAACTGTTGGCTATTATCTGGGAGGTACGCTTGGACCAGTCTTTCTAGGTTGGTTTGCCATTGGCATGTGTGTGCTGTTTGCAGGCCTCATCCTATCAAAGCGCTTTGCAAAAGGAAGTGCGAATGAAGATCATATCGTACATAAATAAGGGCCTGGGACAAAAGGTTTCCAATAACTAAAGACGCCGAACTATTTTAATGCGCAGTTTAAAATGGTTCGGCGTTTTTTATTTTGTTTAGTTCTGTTAAAGATGAATATTGTTAATAGAGTACCGGTGATTGTAGTGGAAGGCGGTTGACTCCTGCGGGATTAGCGGACAGGGGAGACCCCGCAGATGCTGAAAGCAACGAGGAGGCTCCCCGACCGCCCCGCGGAAAGCAACCGCCTGTAACGAAAATCACCGCTTTAGATTAACTAAGCCTAAATTTCAATGCAACATTCGGTATTAGACACAGCAAATGTTGTTATGTCCCAATCTATTATTTTATTTCTCTGAAAGCTCATCGTCGGTTACCCATTTGTGGTTGGTTACTTTGTCTCCGCCATTCGTTGGGGTGTAATCAATCATATAAACGGTCGTTTTTTCTGCTGAATCGATTTCAGCTAAAGCTCCGTTCATTCCATCCATATGGTCGGCATTGACGGTCACCTTTGTTCCAGGTTCGAGTGCTTCATCTCCTGTTGCTTCTTCAACCTCCTCTTGAATGACCCATTTATGGTCTTCAACTGGATCTCCTCCATCTGTTGGTGTATAGGTGATAGAATAGGCAATCGTCTCATAGGCTCCAACGATTGTAGCAGTAGCTCCTTTCATTCCATCCATATGGCCTTCCTTTAATATAGCTTCACTGCCAACAGGAAAGGCAGGGTTTTCACTTTCTTTAATGCCATCAGGCAAATTGCCTGAGCTTGAATGATTCATTGTTGAATGGTCCATTTCCTGTTTGTCCTCTTCAGGAGAAGAATTCGAACAGGCTCCAAGCAGAATGAGTGTCACAATAGATAACAGGATCAATAATCGTTTTTGCATGTTCCTCTCTCCTTTCATCAATATGAACATCATAACAGAGGGATTTATTTCCATTCAATGAATGTACATGAGATAGGATGATGATCACAATAATCATGAAATTAGTCCGAATGACAATTGTAAAAATATGTATCCTGCACTATAATTGTTAGATAATTCCAACAAGTGAGAGGGAGGGGAATATGATGAAGATTTACATGTCTGTGGATATGGAGGGGATTACAGGGTTGGTGGACCATACTCATGTGTCCTCAAATCAGCATAATTATGAACGGAGCAGGCGCATCATGACAGAGGAGGCCAATGCCATTATTACGAGTCTGTTCATGAATGGCAGTGAGGAGGTTGTCGTTAATGATAGTCATAGCAAAATGAACAACCTTCTCGTGGAACTCTTGCATCCCGATACACAGCTGATTACCGGAGATGTGAAGCCGTATTCGATGGTGCAAGGATTGGATTCCTCCTTTGATGGAGCTATTTTTGCCGGCTATCATGCAAGGGCCTCTATGCCAGGCGTCCTTTCACATACCATGATTTTTGGTGTTCGAAATATGTACATAGATGATAAGCCCATTGGTGAATTTGGCTTTAACGCCTATGTGGCTGGTTATTATAACGTGCCAGTTCTAATGGTTGCAGGAGATGACCAGGCGGCTTTTGAAGCTAGTGAGCTAATTGAACATGTTACAACAGCGGCAGTGAAAACAACAATTTCAAGATCAGCTGCGAAAACACTAACCCCGGCAAAATCAAAGCAGTTACTGGCAGAAGCGGCAAGTGAGGCACTTAAGAACCGATCGCGTGTCAAACCTTTGACACCGCCTAAACGCCCTGTTCTTAAGATTGAGTTTGCTAATTACGGACAGGCGGAATGGGCGAATCTGATGCCAGGGACGGAATTGATTGAAGGAACAACAATCGTTCAGTTTGAGGCAGAGGATATTCTTCAGGCTTATCAGGCCATGCTTGTGATGACGGAATTGGCCATGCGTACAACGTTTTGTTAGGGAAGAGGTGGCCCATCTGAATACATTTATTATCCGCCGCCTTGTCTCTATGCTTTTAACCTTATGGCTGATCATTACAGGTACATTTTTCTTGATGCATGCCGTTCCAGGCTCCCCATTTAATGAGGAAAGGACGACCAATGAGGCAGTACAGAGGAATTTGATTGCTTATTACCAGTTGGATGAGCCATTAGTCGTTCAGTATGTGAACTACTTGAAATCGGTCATCACATTAGATTTTGGTCCCTCCATCAAAAAATCCTCACAAACGGTGAATGACATGATTTCTTGGGGATTCCCTGTTTCCTTAGAGCTGGGTCTTTACACTCTTATCGTAGCCATTGTGTCAGGCATTACACTTGGTGTGATTGCTGCCTTGAGAAGAAATGGTATCATCGATTATTTGGCTATGACCATTGCTGTTTTAGGAATTTCTATTCCCAACTTTGTGTTGGCAACTTTATTTATTCAAGTGTTTGCTGTTAAGGCAGGATGGCTGCCGGCCGCAACTTGGACAAGCTGGCGTCATATGATTCTGCCTACTTTTGCCCTAGCGACAGGTCCAATGGCGATTATTGCGAGGCTGACCCGTTCGAGCATGCTTGAGGTGCTGACCCAGGATTATATCCGTACGGCCAAGGCGAAAGGATTGAGTCCAGCCAAAATCGTGTTTAAGCATGCCCTGCGTAATGCTCTTTTGCCTGTCGTGACCGTACTCGGGACATTGGCGGCAAGCATTCTGACCGGAACGTTCGTCATTGAGAAGATTTTCGCCATACCCGGGATGGGCAAGTATTTCATTGAAAGCATCAATAATCGTGATTATCCGGTCATAATGGGAACAACCGTTTTTTATAGCTCTGTTCTGATCATCATGCTTTTCTTGGTGGATATCGCCTATGGAATCCTTGACCCTCGCATTAATTTGAATAAGAAAGAGGGGTGAACACTTTGCACGTGAAATCGAAACAACCAAAAGAAATACCAGATGAATGGTTTAAGCCCCTTGACCAAAAAGCTCTTGATGCAGAGGCTGTCGTTCGCCCAAGCAGGACTTATTGGCAGGACTCGTGGCAAATGCTTCGTCAGAATAAACTGGCGATGGCAGGGTTGGTGTTTCTCTCATTTCTTGTCATCATGGCCATTATCGGTCCTTCGCTCTCGCCAAACCCTATTGAAAAGCAATCCATTATGAATCAAAATATGCCTCCTTCATCTGAATATTGGTTTGGCACAGATGATCTTGGCCGAGATGTATTTGCGAGAACCTGGTATGGTGCCCGTGTCTCTTTATTTGTAGGAATCATGGCAGCCATGATTGATTTCTTTGTAGGCGTGATTTATGGGGGTGTAGCAGGCTATAAGGGAGGAAGAACTGACCATCTGATGATGCGAATCATTGAGGTGCTGTACGGATTGCCTTACTTGCTTTTGGTCATTCTTCTTGCGGTCGTAATGGGACCTGGATTATTTACCATCATTATCGCTTTGTCTGTGACAGGATGGATTGGAATGGCGCGGATTGTCCGAGGGCAGGTGCTTCAAATCAAGAACTATGAATTCGTGCTCGCATCTAAAACCTTTGCAACAAAGACACGAAGGATTATTCGTAGAAATTTATTGCCGAATGCAATGGGGCCGATTATTGTTCAGCTGACATTGACCATTCCATCGGCCATTTTTGCGGAAGCTTTTTTGAGCTTTCTCGGATTAGGCATTCAAGCCCCTCATGCGAGCTGGGGAGGAATGCTGAATGACGCATTGGGCGTTATATTGAGCGGGTATTGGTGGCGTTTGTTCTTCCCTGCCCTGTTCATATCGATGACCATGTTTGCCTTTAATGTGGTTGGCGATGGACTTCAAGATGCACTCGACCCGAAGCTTAGGAGATGATTTAGATGGAGAAGGTTCTTCAAGTACATGACTTGCATGTTCAATTCTCAACCTTTGGCGGGATTGTCCATGCCGTACGCGGCGTGTCGTTCAGTCTTTACCGCGGAGAAACGTTGGCCATTGTCGGGGAATCAGGATGCGGAAAAAGTGTAACATCACAAAGCATAATGGGACTTATACCAACCCCGCATGGACGAATTACAAAAGGAAAAATTCAATATGGCGGAAGGGACCTTGCCAAGCTTAAGGAAGCGGATTTGCGGAAGATTAGGGGAGTCGATATCTCGATGATTTTCCAGGATCCAATGACGGCCTTGAATCCGACAATCACGATTGGCGAACAAATAACAGAGGGTTTAATGGAGCATCAAAATCTATCAAAATCCTCTGCTAAGAGGAAGGGTCTCGAGTATTTGGAGATGGTGGGAATCGCCAATCCAGACATACGGTTTAAGCAATATCCGCATCAGTTCAGCGGCGGAATGAGGCAGAGAATCGTTATTGCCATGGCGCTTATTTGCGAGCCTGATATTTTGATAGCGGATGAGCCGACTACAGCGCTTGATGTCACGATTCAGGCTCAAATTCTCGACCTCTTTCGCCAAATACAAAAGCAGACAGGCGTCTCCATTATTTTGATCACTCACGATATGGGCGTTGTCGCCCAAGTGGCGGACCGGATTGCGGTTATGTATGCCGGAAAAATTGTAGAAACCGGCAGCAGAAGGGATATCTTCTATCATGCACGGCACCCCTATACAAAAGGGCTTTTGCAGTCTATACCGCGTTTGGACCAGGAAGGGGAACTCATCCCGATAGCCGGTTCTCCGCCTGACTTATTTGCACCGCCGCAAGGGTGTCCTTTTACCGCTAGATGTGATTATGCGATGGAGGTATGCGTCAGAGTATATCCGGAAAGAACACATATTCAGGATGCCCATCTTGTCAATTGCTGGCTGGAGGATGAAAGAGCTGGACTAGGGAGAAATGCAGCTGGAAAGAACAGCTATTATTAATTATTTAGGGGGATGAGGATGAAGAAAGTAATTTCTGTTTTAAGCATTTTGATGATGCTGGTGTTGAGTGCGGCTTGTACGGCGACAAAGGAATCTGGCAATGAAGAAAGTAAGGGCAATCAAGATGGCGATGAAAAGGTTCTTTATTTGAATAATGGAGAAGAACCAACATCCTTTGACCCGCCAATCGGCTTTAATGCGGTTTCCTGGAACGCACTTAATAATTTGATGGAAGGGTTGACGAGGCTTGGGAAGAACCATGAACCTGAACCAGCAGCAGCTGAAAATTGGGAGGTATCAGATGATGGGAAGGTATATACCTTCTTTATCCGTGAGGATGCGAAATGGTCTAATGGCGATGATTTGACTGCCTCTGATTTCGTCTATGCGTGGAAACGGCTCTTAGATCCGGAAACGGCTTCTGGTGCTGCCTTTCTCGGTTATTTCATTGAGGGCGGAGAAGCCTTTAATACAGAAAAAGGGACTGCAGACGATGTAAAGGTTGAGGCGGTTGATGAAAAGACCTTTAAGGTAACATTGACGAGTCCGCAAGCATATTTCTTGAGTGTTATCACGAATCCAGCATTCTTCCCTATCAATGAGAAGACAGCCAAAGAGAATCCTGAGTGGTTTGCCGAAGCAGAAAGCTTTGTTGGAAACGGCCCATTTATCCTATCTGAGTGGAAGCATGACAGTCACATGATTATGAAGAAGAACCCGGAATATTGGGATGCTGATTCGGTCAATCTCGATAAAGTAAACTGGGCAATGGTCAATGATACAACGACCGAATATCAGATGTACACGAACGGGGAACTGGATACGTCTGATGTGCCTCCAGAGATGAGCGGTCAATTGATTAAGGAGGATAAAGTAAAGGTTGAAGAACAGGCCGGACTTTATTTCTTCCGTTTCAATGTTGAGAAAGAGCCTTTTCAAAATATCAATATCCGGAAGGCATTTGCGATGGCGACAGATCAAAAGCAGCTAGTTGATTATGTGACGAAGAATGAAGAGGAGCCCGCCTATGGATTTGTGGCTCCAGGATTCAAGGACCCTTCTGGCAAGGACTTTAGGGAGATAAATGGAGATTTAATGGTGACAGATGTGAACAAAGCAAAGGAATTGCTGGCTAAAGGGCTCGAGGAGGAGAACTATGACAAGCTTCCCGAGGTCACGTTAACGTACTCTACGGGAGATGATACGCATAAGAAGATTGCGGAAGCCTTGCAGCAAATGTATAAGGAGAATCTTGGCGTGGATGTGAAGCTGGCTAATTTGGAATCCAATGTCTTTGCAGAAGACCAAAAGGCGTTGAAGCTTCAGTTTTCCAGAAGCTCCTTCCTGGCAGATTATGCAGACCCGATTAACTTTTTGGAAAACTTCCAAACTGGCCACTCGATGAACCGGACTGGCTGGAGCAGTGAAAAGTATGATGAACTAATCAAGAAAGCAAAGCTTGAGAGTGATGAAAAGAAGCGTTATGAGTTGATGTATGAGGCAGAACAAATTCTAATGGGTGAAATGCCAATCATCCCAATTCACTTCTACAATCAATTGTATTTACAGGCAGATGGCGTCACGGACATCATTCGCCATCCAGTTGGCTATTTGGAATTAAAATGGGCGGATAAAAAGTAAGGTTGGTTAGAGCAAGGGTACGAATACAATAGGATAAAACCGATGAGAAGGATGTTCGATTGAGAACATCCTTTTAACAGATTGGAGTGTGCTGAATGGCTGTCAAACCAGAGAGACTTAAGAGGGGAGATAAGGTAGGAATCATTGCGCCTGCAAGTCCCCCTGACTTAGAGAAATTAAAAAGAGCTGTTCCATTTTTCGAGGAGGCTTTAGGACTGGAGCTGGTTGTTGGAAAGAACATAGAGAACCAATACGGCTATTTGGCCGGAAGGGATGAGGAGCGGGCAAGTGATGTGATGTCGATGTTCCTTGACCCGGATATTAAGGCTGTTTTTTGTGCCTGCGGCGGCTATGGAACGGCAAGAATCGCAGATTTACTCGACTATGAAGCTATTAAGAACCATCCCAAAATTTTTTGGGGCTATAGCGATATTACCTACCTTCATACCGCCATTAGACAGCGAGCTGGATTGGTGACTTTCCATGGGCCGATGCTTGCCAGTGATATCGGAAATAAGGAGGTACATTCCATAACGAAACAATCATTTAACCAATTGTTCAGTCCAGAGGGGCTTTGTTACACAGAGGAGATCTCAAGGCTTGACGTATTGGTAGAAGGGTCAGGAGAAGGGGAACTTGTTGGAGGGAATTTATGTTTGATTACCTCCTCGCTTGGTACGGAAAATGAGATTGATACGGATGGAAAGATTCTCTTTATTGAAGATATACATGAAGAACCCCGGAATGTTGACCGTTACTTGAATCAGCTGTGGAATGCCGGAAAACTGCAAGGAATCAAAGGGCTTGTTATAGGTGATTTCTCTGACGGAGAGCCGGAACGCCAAAAAACTTTAACGCTTGAAGAAGTTCTACATCATTATGCGGACTTAATTGGGAAGCCAGCCATGAGCGGGTTCATGATTGGGCATTGTGATCCTCATTTTGCTATTCCACTTGGCACGGCATGTACCATCGACACAGCTGCAAAGGTGCTCAAGGTAGAAAGCGGGGTAGTAGCGAATGAAAGTAACAAATATTGATACCTTCCTCGTGAGGGTACCCCTTGTTAAACCATTTAAAACGGCGGTCCGGACCGTTCTGTCTGCAGACTCACTTGTGGTACGCCTTGATTGTGACAATGGAATTTCCGGTTGGGGTGAAGCTCCTGCGACGGTCGCCGTTACAGGAGACTCCCTTTCATCCATAGATGCTGCGATAAAGGAGCATCTTGGTCCATTTTTGATTGGACGGAATCTCTTAGCCTATGAGGAGGTGCTTACTGGATTATCGGGTGTTATGGTAGGAAACACAAGCGCTAAAGCGGCGCTCGATATGGCAGTCTATGATTGTCTTGCACAAAATAGTCATCTCCCATTATATGAATATTTGGGAGGCGCATACGGAGAGCTTGAGACAAATATGACGGTCAGTGTGAACAGCCCCGAGGAGATGGGGGAGGATACGGAGTGTTATAAGGAGCAAGGTTTTTCCATTTTAAAGGTAAAGGTTGGTATAGGAGATATTGAACTTGATATACAACGCGTGAGGGAAATCAGAAAAAAGGCAGGAAACCATATACGCATCAGGCTTGATGCCAATCAGGGGTGGTCCCCGAAAATGGCAGTCAGGGCTATAGGGCAGATGGAGGATGAGGGACTGGATATTGAACTGGTGGAACAGCCGGTAAAGGCTCATGATCTGCACGGTCTGAAGCAGGTCACTGATCATGTAAACACGTTGATTATGGCAGATGAGTCTGTGTTCTCCCCTAAGCAGGCGCTCGAGGTCATCAGAATGCGTGCGGCAGACTTGATTAATATCAAGCTGATGAAGGCTGGAGGGATTTATCAAGGGCAGAAGATCAACCAGCTGGCAGAAGCCGCTGGGATGGAATGCATGGCAGGAAGCATGATTGAAACGCATCTTGGCATTACAGCAGCAGCCCATTTTGCGGCAAGCAAGCAAAATATCACACGTTATGATTTTGATGCACCTCTCATGCTTTCAAAAAACATTCTTAATGGCGGGCTTTGTTATCAGACTAACAAGATTCATTTACCGAAAGAGGCTGGCCTTGGAATCAGGGGAATTCATACGCAATAAGGGAGGAGATTAAATGGACGGAATGCATATGCAAGTAGCTGTATCTGTTGCGACGGTCTGGACGTCTTCGGCAGCGCCGCGGGAATTGGATCGTCCTGTCATCAGTCATCCAGCCAGAATTTCGGAGTGGCTCATGGGAATGACACTGGCGGATCAGTTGGATTTGCATGATTCCAATCGTATTCAAACGCAAGTGTTATTCGGTGAACATGTAATCGTGACAAAGGTTGAGGGAGATTGGGCATCCATCCTTGTACCAGGTCAGCCTACATCGAAGAATGAGAAAGGCTACCCAGGCTGGGTTCCTTTGCGCCAGCTTAGAAAGTTCCAAAACGTTGAAGAAGTAAAGGGGACAGCTATTATTAAAAGCAAGACAGCCCTCTTAAAGATAGAGGGAATGGATTCGACCATCCCGTTATGCTATCAAACAGAGCTGCCTCTCATAAATGCAGCAGGGAACACCATTAAGGTTTTAACGCCCCTTGGCAAGGGTGAACTGCATCGGGATGATGTCCATTTCGGCAAGCCTGCTGGGAGGAAATCAGGAGAAGATATTTGCCGATCAGGTGAGCGTTTTATTGGTCTGCCGTATTTATGGGGAGGGGTGAGCAGCTATGGCTATGATTGCTCAGGCTTTGCCTATACCATGCTGAAGGCAAATGGTTTCCCTGCAGCACGCGATGCGGCCGACCAGGCAAGAGGAGGGAGAGAAGTCTCTTTAGATGCTATTAAGCCAGGGGACCTATTGTTCTTTGCCTATGAGGAGGGGAAAGGAGCGATTCATCATGTCGGAATCTATCATGGAAACGGGCGGCTGCTTCATTCCCCTAAGACAGGAAAATCGATTGAGAGCATACTGCTTGAAGGGACTATTTATGAGGGTGAGCTTTGCTGTGCCCGGCGGTATTATAAGGAAGCGGGGATGGAGGAATGAAAGGCGACAAAATACTGGAACTCCAGGAAGTGAAAAAGCATTTCCAGATTGGCAAAAAGCAGACAGTCAAAGCGGTTGACGGTATCACCTTTCATATCTTCGAGGGGGAATCTGTTGGTCTTGTTGGTGAATCAGGCTGCGGGAAATCCACGCTGGGCAGAACGATCATTGGGCTTTATAAACAATCAGAAGGACAAATTCTCTTCAAGGGAAGGAACACACAATCCTTCGGTGACAAAGAGAAGGCAGCGCTCCATCGGGATATGCAAATGATTTTCCAGGATCCATATGCTTCGCTGAATCCACGTTCGACTGTAATGGAGATTGTCTCTGAGCCGATGGAAGTCCATAAACAATATAAGAATAAAAAAGAGAGGGAGAAGCGTGTTATTGAGCTTCTGGAGGATGTGGGACTTAGTCGAGACCATGCCAATCGGTATCCGCATGAATTCAGCGGGGGACAAAGGCAAAGAATCGGCATTGCCAGGGCGCTTGCATTAAATCCTGATTTCATCATTGCCGATGAACCAATCTCCGCTCTCGATGTCTCTGTGCAAGCACAGGTTGTGAATCTGTTAAAAAGGCTGCAAAGGGAAAAGGGGCTGACCTATTTATTTATTGCTCATGACCTTGCTATGGTCAAACATTTAGCCGACCGTATCGGGGTTATGTACTTAGGCCGCCTCATGGAAATGACAGAGAGCGGAAAGTTGTATTCCAACCCGTTCCATCCTTATACAGAAGCCCTGCTTGGTGCGATTCCCATCCCAGACCCCGATGTGGAAGATGCTCGTGAGCGAACCTTGCTAAAAGGGGAAATACCCAGCCCGACTAATCCGCCGAGTGGATGTGTATTTCGTACGAGGTGTCCTTATGCAATGGAAGTCTGCAGTCGGCAAAAGCCTGCATGGCAAGAGGTTCATCAAGGACATTTCGTTGCCTGTCATTTATATAACGAGGAAGTGATGGGAGAAGAGGTCCGAACTCATATCGCGGCATCACGCTAGTAAGATGACCTTGCCGATCGATGGTAAAATATTTTGTTATTACTATGTTAAAATAATGAATAGTAGACAAAATAAAAGAGGTGCATCATAATGCTTGATCAAGTGAAAGGCGGTTTATTTGGTGTTGCAATTGGAGATGCTTTAGGCGGAACAACCGAATTCATGACTGAACAGGAGATTAAGAATAAATACGGGAAATTGACTGAAATCATTGGTGGAGGAATATGGCACTTAAAGGCCGGTGAGATAACGGATGATACAGCGATGACGTTATGCGTCGCCAAAGGAATCATCGAATGTTCGGATGACCCAATCCCTCATATCGGAGAGGAATTCCTGAAATGGTATAATCAAAAGCCAAAGGATGTGGGCATAATCATCAGTCAGGTGCTGACCATGTTTACTGGGGACTGGGAGAAAGCGGCCAAGGAGGTTCATTACGAACTGAGCGAGAAGAGTGCAGGAAATGGCTCCTTGATGAGATGCCTGCCTATCGCGCTTGCTTACTCAGATCCTAAGGAATTAGAGGAATTGACTGTACGTCATTCAAAGATGACTCATTACGATGATTCAGCTGCGGAGGCCTGCCTGATTTACAACCGGATTGCCTCTCGCCTGCTAAATGGGGATACCTTGAGGCACTCTCTCCGTGAGGAAACAGCCGGTACCATCTATGAGGACCTACTCACAAATGAGCCTGATTGCCTGCCAGATGGGTATGTCGTACATACAATGAAATGGGTTGTTCACTTCCTCTCCAACTTGGAAACCTTTGAGGACGTAGCAGTGGCTGCCGCAAATAAGGGACATGATACGGATACCGTTGCTGCCATAGCCTGCGGACTTAAAGGAATCGAGACGGGCTACAACCGCCTGCCTGAACGGTTCAAGGAAAAGATTCTTGTAAAGAGGGAATTGAATCAGGTGGCTATCGATCTTTATGACATTCGCAAAGGTAGACAAGGTTAATAAATGCCTTTCAAAAATGAAAGGGTTAGCCATCATTAAAAGTTCTAGTGCCACTATTCTAGACATTGATGTCACTTGCCGGAGCATCTAAAAGAAGGCGCAAGAAGCGAGATAGTTGATGCGACCTGCCCGTGCACCTGAATGAAGGTACAGGTTCTAAATATTATGGTTTTTCTTCAATATAGAAAAATACAGCTGAAGGAGCGGCTCCAGATGGAGCCGCTCCTATTTCATTTGATGATTTTCTCATTAGATTTAGACAGCATCTTCTTGCATCGACTTAATGTTGAGGATGTTCCATATTCCAGACAACAATCCCGTCTTCCGTTTTAATGCCCGTCAGGAGTACACGATCCCCATTAGTGAATTTCTTTTCGATATTCTCTTCTAATAAAGGACCTCTAAGCTGATAGGCTGCGGCAACTTGCTTGGGCAACGTGACTTCGATCGTATGTGAATCCGCCATGCCTGAATATGTACCCTCTATGTACTGAACTAGCTCACCTTGCTTATGTGTATAAATAATAGCTATATCTATGATTTTGTTCTGTCCGTTTTCATCTTGATAATAGTAGAGAACGATGCCATCCTCATCAGAAAGATTCTTTACCACTGATTCACATTTTGTGTTTCCCTGGCAATGAAAAGTTTTCGTCTTCCCATCTAAATCAACCTCAATGGTATGATTATCGGCTAATCCTATTACTTTTCCTTGTGCTTCTTTATAGGTAATGTCCTGTGAGGATGCCGCTAGAGAAGAAGAGGTTGAATCGGATTTTGAAGCATCCTTTGCCCACGAAAAGCTATCTCCCCAATTTGATAGGGAAAATCCTAGATACAGGCAGCCAGCTATCGTTAATAGTACCCCCATCTTAAGGAAACTGTTTCTGATTTTTTTTTGCCTTTTCTTTTTTTGACGTGCTCTTGTCACTCTCATTCTTTTATTGACCCTCCCTTTTACTATGGAACGGAAAAAATCCCATCCTTATAATAATTTGTTCTTTTTTCCTTCTATATGTCCGTCAGAGATAAAAAATTATTATGAAGTAGTAGCCTAGTGGTTCATTTAATGAAGTGTGTTATAGATATTTCAATAGTATGGGTGAAAAACGTACCCATTATCCTGCCGATAAAAAATGACTACCTCTTTTACTCATGGCAGGCATAGCTCTAACAAAAACGCTGGTTATCAATGTAGATTATTCAATCAAACCTTTTTGAAATAAACATGGAATATATTATACTGAATTCGAGATGTTTTAGGGCTGGCACAAACAAAGGGATGGTGGAAAACCATGATTGATTATTTTGCTAAAGGAAAAGATGAAAAGGCTCCTACGCTGTTTATGCTCCATGGAACCGGTGGAACGGAACGGGATCTTCTTCCCATTGCGGAGCACCTTTCTCCGGTATCCTCCGTGTTAAGTGTGAGAGGAAATGTTCTTGAACACGGGATGCCGCGCTTCTTTAGAAGACTTGCAGAAGGGGTATTTGATGAAGAGGACTTGAAGTACAGGACAAAGGAGCTTCGGGATTATTTGGATGAGGCAGCTGTTCGATATGAGTTTGATCGTCACAATATGGTTGCGATTGGTTATTCCAATGGGGCTAATATTGCCGCAAGTCTATTATTCCACTACGAGAACGTACTCGCTGGAGCCATTCTGTTTCATCCAATGGTACCAATCAGAGGAATCGAATTACCTGATTTGACTGGCCTTCCTGTTTTTATTGGAGCAGGAAAGAATGATCCTATCTGTCCTCCGGAGGAAACAAGCGAACTGGAACGAATACTTTCCGCACAACAGGCTGATGTCACTGTCCATTGGGAGAACTCTGGGCATCAGCTGGCATATGCTGAATTAACTGCCGCGGCAAATTGGTTTGGGAAGAGATTTTCTTGAAGGGGGGAATAGCATGATTTCCTTAGATCCAACTACTATGGGCGAGAGAGAAAATTATAAGTTTTTGACGGGAACGATTGTACCGCGCCCGATAGCGATTGTTTCCTCGATTTCGAATGAGGGAGTCGTTAATATTGCACCGTTCAGCTATTTTACGATTGTAAGTGCAAATCCGCCAATGATTGCTGTCTCGGTTCAAAGAAGGGATGGCCATAAGAAAGATACTTCCCAGAATATATTGGATTCACGTGAGTTTGTGGTCCATATCACGGATGAGTTGAATGCAGTGGATGCCAATCAGACAGCGGCAGAGCTGCCGTCCAATGTAAGTGAATTAGAAGTGTCAGACTTTAAGCTGACAGAGAGTGAAACAGTTCGTGTACCTGGGATTACCAATGCAAAGGTAAGGATGGAATGTACACTTTCTAAGGCGATTCCTCTTGGGGGACAGGTAGCAGATGATGCTAGCTGTGATCTGATTATTGGAAATATTACGCGGTATCATATTGACGAATCGATTTATGAGAATGGAAGAATTAATATAGATGAATTAAGACCTGTCAGCCGTCTTGCCGGCAATCAATATATGAAGCTAGGAGAAAAATTTATTCTGGAACGACCGAAATGAAATGTATAAAGAGACCGTATCTTTTATAAAGGATACGGTCTTTTTTTGGGTTTATTAGCCTGAAGGGTGATAAGGAATGCTTAAAATATTGTATTAGTTTTACTTATCACAAAGAAGAAAAGTGTCAAATTATCTAAAATAATTACAAAATATCGAAATACTAGAAGGAATTTGAATGACCATTCAGAATATATATCATTTATACGAGTGGTTGCGCTTTCATAACCACCATGACATAGATATTTCGGACAAACTGGGGGTTAGATATGAACGAATATGGCAGCGGAAATCGATTTTCCGAACTTAGACAGCGAAGGGGTTTCTGGGTATCGATTATCGCCGTATTACTGGTTCCACTCTTATATGGCTTGATTATGCTCACTCCAAGCTGGGGCCCGTATGATAATCTGTCTAATTTGCCTGTGGCAGTCGTTAATAATGACGCAGGAACTGTAACAGACGGGAAGGAAGTAAACGTAGGAAGAGATTTAGTATCCAAACTGAAGGAAGGCAATGACTTAGGCTGGAGGTTTGTCAGCAGCAGCCAGGCACAACGCGGACTAAAAGATAATGATTATTATATGGTGATCGAGATTCCAGAGGATTTCTCGAGGAAAGTTGCGACAGTCATGGATGAGAATCCAGAAAAGCCTGAGTTAAAATACACGCAAAATGAAGGCCTTCATTTCATTGCGGCCACAGCAACGAACTCAGCTATCGAAAAGATAAGCAATCAGCTTTCAAACACGATTACTGAGACTTATACGGAAACCGTCTTTGCTTCCTTAGGGGATGTCGGAGAAGGCTTTTCCGATGGTGCAGCTGGTGCCAAAAAATTAAATGACGGATCTAAGAAGCTTCACGACGGAACAGGCACATTATTGGGCTCTTTAACTGGTAAAGCGGGAGACATCAATAAGCTGGCAGACGGAGCGAACCAAGTCGCTGACGGAAATGCACAGGTAAATGCAGGCTGGGGAACAGCGGTACAGGGGTCTGGCCAGTTGGCAAATGGGGCTGGACAAGTAGCGGCTGGAAGTAGGACGCTTAATCAATCGCTCAGTGCAAAATCAGGTGATATTGCCAGGCTTGCCGATGGTGCCAAGCAGGTAGCAGGAGGAACGGCACAGGTAAATGCGGGCTGGGGAACAGCGGTACAGGGGTCTGGCCAATTAGCCTCTGGATCTAGCCAGGTAGCAGCTGGTGCCAAGCAGGTAGCAGGAGGAACGGCACAAGTAAATGCGGGCTGGGGAACAGCGGTACAGGGGTCTGGCCAATTGGCTGCTGGAGCTGGTGAAATTGTCGCCGGAAGCAGAACGCTTAATCAATCGCTTGGCGCGAAATCAGGTGATATTGCCAAGCTTGCCGATGGAGCCAAGCAGGTGGCAGGAGGAACAGCACAGGTGAATGCCGGCTGGAAAACAGCAGTTGACGGCTCCGGTCAGCTAGTAGACGGTGCAGGCCGATTGGCTTTTGGAAGCCTGACGCTTAACCAATCTTTAAGTGCGAAATCAGGTGATATTGCTAAGCTTGCCGATGGAGCCAAGCAAGTGGCAGGAGGAACAGCACAGGTGAATGCCGGCTGGAAAACAGCAGTTGACGGTTCCGGTCAGGTGGCCGATGGAGCTGGCCGATTGGCTGCAGGAACAAAGGAATTAAATGATTCCCTGAGAGCAAAATCAAATGATATTGCGACCCTCGCAGGGGGAGCGAAAAATGTAGCAAGCGGTTCAGAGACGCTTTATAACTCTTTGAGTTCTAAGGCAGGTGATATTGAAGCACTTGCCAAAGGAACGGCTGATTTGAAAAAAGGGTCAGAAGATATGTATGGTCAATTAACTGGCAACAAGGATAAGATTCAAAGATTGGCAGACGGCGGGCAAGCGGTGAATGCAGGGGCTCAGGAGCTTAGCAGGGGCACTTCTGATATGCTTGCAGGTCTAAATAAAGCAAAAGATGGAGCTGATCAGCTTGCCGGAAGTATGCCTGAATTAATCAATGGAAGTAAAGCAGTTTCAGATGGGCTGAATGGTCTTGCGGCTCAAACCCCAGGACTGAAAACAGGTTCTACGGGTGTTGTGGCAGGACTGGAAGAATTAGCGGCTCTTTATCCTGATATGGCAAAAGATCCTAAATTCCAAAACGTACTGGCAGCAGCGAAGGCCGTTCAAAGCGGAACTTCTGCCGTTGATTCGGGTGTTGGTCAATTACAAGGCGGTGCATCCACATTATCACAAAGCATTTCAACTAAATTAAGTCCTGGGGTCAATCAATTGGCTGATTCATTTAGTAGTCAGTTAATACCAGGTCAACAGAAGCTTGTCGATGGCGCTAAGCAAGTGGCAGGAGGAGCAGCGGAAATACAAGCTGGGACGGCGACAGTGAATACAAGCTGGGACGCGTTGACAACAGGTGCTGCAGCATTGAATGGTGGACTGACCACTGTGGCTGCTGGGAATGCTTCTGTGAATGAGGGCTGGAAAACAGCTGTCGCAGGAACAAGTGAATTGGCGAATGGGGCAAAGCAAGTAGCTGCAGGTAACGAGCAAGTAAATGAAGGCTGGTCTGCAGCTGTTAATGGATCTGGTCAATTAGCCAGCGGCGCTGGAGAACTTGTATCAGGAAGCAAACTGCTAAACGGTACTCTAGCATCTAAATCTGGAGAAATTGAAACATTAGCAAATGGAGCAGCAGAGGTCGCGGCAGGAAATGCTTCTGTTAATGAAGGCTGGAAGACAGCCGTTGATGGCTCAGGACAAATAGCAAGCGGAGCAGAGGAGCTTGTGCTGGGCAGCAGACTGCTAAACAGCACCTTAGCGTCTAAATCCGGAGATATCGAAACACTTGCAGCAGGAGCCCAGGAAGTTGCTGCAGGAAACGCACAAGTGAATGAAGGCTGGAAGACAGCCGTTGATGGCTCAGGATTACTTGCAGCCGGTTCTTTAAGATTGTTTGAGGGAAGTAAAGAATTGAATAGCTCATTGGCAGCGAAATCGAAAGATATTGCAACCTTAGCAGCAGGAGCAAAACAAGTATCTGACGGAGCTGGTCAAGTAGCAGCTGGAAGCAAAGAGCTGAACAGCTCATTAGCAGCGAAATCCGGAGACATTGCGACTCTTGCAGCAGGAGCGAAACAAGTAGCAGCTGGAAATGCTACAGTAAACGCTGGCTGGAAGACTGCGGTGGATGGATCAGGACAACTAGCTGATGGTTCGAAGCAAGTTGCCGATGGAAGCAAGGAGCTTAATTCATCATTGGCAGCGAAATCCGGCGATATTCAAACACTTGCAAATGGAGCAAGACAAGTGGCGGATGGAAACGCTACAGTGAAGACTGGCTGGGCAACCATGACTGACGGTGTTAAACAGTTGGATGACGGTGTCGGTCAAGTGAAGGATGGAACGCAGGAGCTGGCTTCTGGTTTAGGTGATGGGGCTGCAAAAGTGGCCGCCACGAACAGAGGGGATGAAAATAAATCCCAATTTGCAAATCCAGTACAGCTTGCAGGTGAGAAGATTAATGGGTATCCATTCTATCGCTATGCAAATGCTCCATATATTTTGTCACTCGCTTTGTTTGTCGGAGCTTTATTAATGGTGATGGTCGTTGGTGTTAGAAGGCCTGCAGGCGAAGAAGTGTCACCGCTTACTTGGTATGTGAGAAGATATGGATTTATGGCTGTATTGGTGGCTGGTCAGGCCATTTTACTGACTGTCTTTACATCCTTCTATGTCCATTCAGGCTTCTTGAATACCATATCCATGATTCCTTATGCGATTTTGGCGAGCTTAACATTCATGACAATAGCATTCTTCCTTGTTATGCTGTTAGGCAATATTGGATTATTGATCGGGGCTGCCTTCTTGATTCTGCAGCTATCCACAACAGGTTCGGCATTGCCGGTTGATATGCTTCCTGAGTATTTGAGGAACTTGAGCCAGTTCTTGCCGATGTCTTATTCAATTGCCGGTTTCCGGTCATTGATTTCGCTCAATGATTTCGGCGGTATGATAACAAATGGCGGTATTTTATTGATCTTCCTTGCCTTGTTTGCGGGATTGGCCATTGCTGTATCGTACTTCAAGAAAGACAGAGTTGTTGAGGATAGTGACATGGCAGCGTAATAGAAAATTATAAGAAAACCCTTGTGTTGGTGATATATACCTTAATGGTGTATTATTTCCACATAGGGGTTTTCTTTAGTTTGACAAAAATGGAGAAGCTGAGGCAAGGATTTGTGTCCATTTATGGTCAGGAGGTACTATGTTGAAGCAAAGTATTTTACCAGCATTATCAAATATGAAGGATTTTGAGAGGTTTCTAGATTCACCTTATGAGGCGGGTGTCATGCTAGAGATTCATCTTGGTCAAATCAAGCATGTCACCAAGATGGCAAATGCTCGAAATAAGAAATTATTTTTTCATATAGATTTAATACATGGATTGAAGAATGATGAATATGGCACTCAATATTTATGTCAGGAATTCCGTCCTTACGGGTTAATATCTACTAAATCAAGTGTCATCCAGCAAGCCAAAAAGCATGGTGTGGTAGCGGTTCAGCGTATCTTTATGATTGACAGTCATGCGATAGAAAGAAGCTTCAGGCTTGTAGAGAAATGCCAGCCGGACTTTATCGAAGTGCTGCCAGGTTCATTGCCAACCATGATCACAGAGGTCTCAAAGCGTTTCCGTATTCCTGTGTTTGCCGGAGGATTGATCCGGACTGAACAGGAGGCACAGGAGGCTCTGAAGGCAGGGGCGGTTTCTATTACAAGCTCCAATCATCATTTGTGGGAACATTTTTCCGTAAAATGAGAAAAAAGTCATGATTTTGAAAGAAAAGTCGTTGACAGCGCTTTCAGCTCGTTTTATACTGTGAGTAAGTTAATAATTCTGGTCGAGACTTGGAGACACAGGTAAGTGATGCCCTAAATTCTCATTGAATGGGTTCCCATACCTGTGCTCTTTTTTTGACCATATTTCAATGAGGGAGTGGTATTCATGACGCCATTTTGGGGTGAAGTGCTAGGAACAATGATCCTGATTATTATCGGGGCAGGGGTATGTGCTGGTGCAAATTTAACAAAGTCTTATGCGAAAGATGCGGGGTGGATCGTCATCACGCTTGCTTGGGGACTAGGGGTAACATTAGGTGTATTCGCGGTTGGAAGTATTAGTGGCGCTCATTTAAATCCAGCTGTTACAATTGGATTAGCGTTTGCAGGTGCATTTGACTGGAATCAAGTTCCATCTTATCTAGCTGCTCAAATGATTGGAGCTATCTTAGGTGCTGCTATTATCTATCTTCAATATTTACCACATTGGAAAGCCACTGAAGACCCTGGTACAAAGCTTGGTGTCTTTGCTACAGGGCCGGCGATTCCACATACATTCTCTAATTTATTGAGTGAAATTATTGGAACATTCGTCCTATTGCTAGGATTGCAATTTATCGGTGCCAATCAGTTTACGGAAGGTTTAAATCCAATTGCAGTTGGTCTATTGATCGTCGCAATCGGTATGGCACTTGGAGGAACAACAGGATATGCCATTAATCCAGCCCGTGACCTCGGTCCAAGGATTGCCCATGCGATTCTGCCGATAGCAGGTAAAGGACCATCCAACTGGGGATATGCGTGGGTACCGGTTGTCGGTCCAATTCTTGGAGGCTCATTAGGAGCATTATTCCATAAAGTAGTCTTTAATGGGGAAATGACCAATACATTCTGGTTCGTCCTTGCTGCGACAGTCGTTGTTCTATTGATTGCTTTAGCGATGAGCCCGAAGAATCAGGATGCGGCTATCCAAGCGGCGGAGGAACCAACAAAAGCGAGATTGTAAGGTTATAATAGATGAATAAACACTATTTTTAATAGGATGGGAGAGAACAAAATGGAGAAATATATTTTATCAATCGATCAGGGAACGACTAGTTCTAGGGCAATTCTCTTCAATAAAGCAGGAGAAATTGTTCATACATCCCAAAAGGAATTTACGCAATACTTTCCGAAACCAGGCTGGGTAGAGCATAATGCCAATGAAATTTGGGGCTCTGTCTTAGCGGTCATTGCAGGCTGTCTATCTGAATCGGGTATCTCCGCTTCTCAAATTGCCGGTATTGGTATTACGAATCAGCGTGAAACCGCTGTAGTCTGGGATAAAGAGACAGGTAAACCAGTTTACAATGCAATCGTATGGCAGTCACGTCAAACGAATGATATTTGTGAAGAATTGAAAGAAAAGGGCTATGATGATTTAGTACGCTCCAAAACTGGCTTGTTAATTGATGCTTACTTCTCTGGAACGAAAGTGAAGTGGATTCTTGATAATGTTGAAGGTGCGCGTGAAAAAGCTAATGAGGGCAAGCTCTTATTCGGAACTATTGATACATGGCTTATTTGGAAGCTTTCAGGCGGAAAAGCCCATGTGACGGATTATTCTAATGCTTCCCGTACCCTTATGTACAATATCTATGACTTGAAATGGGATGATGAGCTTCTTGAGATCTTGGATGTACCGAAATCTATGCTCCCAGAAGTACGTCCATCCTCTGAAGTATACGGAGAGACAATCGAATACCATTTCTTTGGTCAGAATATTCCAATTGCTGGAGTAGCAGGCGACCAGCAGGCTGCCTTATTCGGTCAAGCATGTTTTGAAACAGGAATGGCGAAAAACACATATGGCACAGGCTGCTTCATGTTGATGAACACTGGCGAAAAACCAGTGAAATCAGAGCAAGGGCTTCTTACGACACTTGCTTGGGGAATTGACGGGAAAGTCCAGTATGCATTAGAGGGAAGTATCTTTGTAGCTGGATCTGCGATTCAATGGCTCAGAGACGGCTTGCGTATGTTTAAGGACGCGGCGGACAGCGAAGCCTATTGCAGACGGGTAGATTCCACTGATGGTGTCTATGTTGTACCTGCATTTGTCGGGCTTGGTACTCCATATTGGGATAGTGATGCAAGAGGAGCTGTATTCGGTTTGACGCGCGGTACGACAAAGGATCATTTTGTCCGTGCAACAGTTGAATCACTTGCATACCAAACAAAAGCAGTTCTAGATGCAATGGAAAAAGACTCAGGCATTGCTCTGAAAACGTTGCGAGCGGACGGTGGAGCTGTGAAGAATAACTTCTTGATGGAATTCCAAAGTGACATTTTAAATGTACCTGTTGAGATTCCAACGATTAATGAAACAACTGCCTTAGGTTCTGCTTATTTAGCTGGACTTGCGGTTGGCTTCTGGGATTCACAAGAGGAGATCGCTTCCCAGTGGGCAGTGAAGAAATCATTTGAGCCGTCTATGGAAGAGAATGTTCGTGAAGAGTTGGTTAAAGGCTGGGAGAAAGCGGTAGCAAGCACTCGGACATTTAAGTAATTTTACTGCCATTTGATCAAGAATGGTGATATACTAAAAATAAGTTAATAATTGGTTAGAGATTTCGAGAGACCACGAATACATTCTCCTGCTTAGGGTAATGTATTTTGTGGTCTCTTTTTTCATAATTTGGCAAGAAAATTGAGGAGGTACAAACAATGGAGCTAAATAGTTTGCATAGAAGTGAGTTTAAAAACGAGCTTAAACATACAACATTTGATGTATTGGTGATTGGGGGAGGAATAACTGGGGCCGGAATAGCACTTGATGCCGCTTCACGCGGAATGAAGGTCGCTTTAGTTGAAATGCAGGACTTTGCTGCAGGTACATCCAGCCGCTCCACGAAACTCGTTCATGGCGGACTGCGTTACTTAAAACAGCTGCAAGTAGGCGTTGTGGCTGAGGTTGGGAAGGAACGCGCGATTGTGTATGAGAACGGCCCCCATGTTACCACACCGGAATGGATGCTGCTTCCTTTCCATGAGGGAGGAACATTTGGCAAATTCTCTACTTCAATGGGCCTTCGGGTATATGACTTCTTGGCAGGTGTTAAGAAGAAGGAGCGCAGGAAAATGCTCACTGTGCAAGAGACGCTTGAGAGAGCGCCGCTTGTGAAGAAGGATGGACTGAAAGGCGGAGGGTACTATGTTGAGTATCGTACCGATGATGCCCGCTTGACCATTGAAGTGATGAAGGAAGCAGCTGCACAAGGTGCTGTTGTCATGAACTATATGAAAGCTGATCAGCTTGTTTATCATAATGGCAAAATTACAGGTATTATCGGCAAGGATTTAATTGACGGCGAGGAAATCACCATTCATTCACGCAAAGTCATCAATGCTTCCGGCCCATGGGTTGATACGATTCGTGAAATGGATCACTCGAAGAAAGGCAAGGTCCTTCAATTGACCAAGGGTGTTCATATTGTCATTGATCAATCAAAATTCCCGTTGCAGCAAGCGGTCTATTTTGATACGCCTGATGGGCGCATGGTTTTTGCGATTCCTCGAGATGGGAAAGCTTATGTTGGTACAACAGATACATTTTATGATACGGATCCTAAGAGTCCACAAATGACCGATCAAGACAGAGATTATATCCTTGATGCGATTAATTATATGTTCCCGACAGTCTCCGTCACAAAAGAGGATGTCGAGTCAAGCTGGGCAGGTGTAAGGCCGTTGATCAGCCAGGAAGGCAAGGGTGCTTCTGAGATCTCAAGGAAGGATGAGACATGGATTTCCGACAGTGGCTTGATCACAATCGCAGGAGGAAAATTAACTGGGTACCGGAAGATGGCGGAAACCGTCGTCAATCTTGTAGCTAAACAATTCCGCGATGAGGGCTATAAGCTATATTCCAGCTGTTCCACGGATAAAATGCCAATTTCAGGCGGACATGTAGGCGGATCCAGTCAATTTGAGAAATATATCGCTAAGCATGCAGACAAAGGTCTTCAAGCAGGATTGTCAAAAGAAGAGGCTGTTGCCATGCTTAGAAAATATGGATCAAATGCTCCTGTCATGTTCGAACTGGCAAAGGCTTATAAGGAAGAAGCGAAGCTATCAGGGCTCCCTCTTGATCTCTTTGTGGCACTCCGTTATTCAATCGAACAAGAAATGGTCGTCACACCGCTTGATTTCTTTAACCGAAGAACCGGAAAGCTCTTGTTTGATATCGCTTCTGTTTATAAGTGGAAGGATGCCGTCATCGAAGAAATGGCGAAGGTTCTCCACTGGTCAGATAAAGAGAAAGCATCTTATACAAAAGAACTTGAAGAAGAGATGAAAAAGGCGACAATTCCTATGCCTGCAGAAATGAATAAATAAGATAGCTGAACCCTTGAACTTATCTGTTCAAGGGTTTTTTTGTCCATGATCGGTCATCGCTTTAGACTATTTGATTGAACATTGAACAAAAAGGGAATAGGGAATCATCGTTGGAGATTACAGATTGGAGGAAATGGAAGCCAATCATATTGATATGACTAACAAGAAGAAAGATATGGCTGTTACAACACTTTCAAATGTCAGCGGCTTAGATAAGCGGAATTCCGAGGTATACAGCAAGCGTTATTTCAATACCGGTACCTGCATGTGTGGAGGTTAAAAAAAGCTGATTTGACCTAGTCAAATCAGCATAAAAGGTTTAATTGGATTCTTGTTCTTGTAAATATTTCATGTATCCTGTATAGATACCGAGAACGATGATGGCCATCCCGCCGTTTAGCATGGCATATTGGATGTCCCATTGGCCAGTAATGAGATTCTTGACGGAAAAGACGCTAATCATAATAAGCATGACAGAGATTAACAGCTGGTAAGTTCTCATTTGCAACACCCCTTAAAAATATCAAACTGATTTTGTTCTCTATTGTACTATGAATTTAGAGAGAATATAAGTAAAAAAATGTCTATTTTATGTTTTTTTTTGTAAGATGGGGGTATGGAGCAAACTTACTTAATCGTTGCCAGGATGGATTCAAGGGTATTCTTATCTAACGGGCCAATCCATTTCTTTCGGATTATTCCGCTCGAATCAATAAAAAAACTTGTTGGCAGGGTGAGGATTTGATAAGCTTCACCCGTTTTTCCTTTCGTATCTAAGAGAATGGGAAAGGTCAGCTTATCTCTCTTGATAAAATTGTGGACATCATCAACGCTTTTCTCTGCGTTGGTCATATTAATGCTTAAAAGGCTGGCATTTTGTTTGTTGGATTTAAAATAATCTTCCAATGCGGGCATTTCTTCGCGGCACGGAGGGCACCATGAGGCCCAAAAGTTGACTACGACCTTTTGTCCGAGATAATCGGACAGGCGGACCTGTTTACCAGAGATGGTTAGAAGGGAAATGTCCGGAGCGGGCTGTCCGACCTTCACTGCTTGGGTAAGGGCTGCCGCGTGAATGATTTGTGTATGCTCTAAAGGCATATTTGCCCCTGAGAGAGGGGTTAAGAGAAAAATGGATGCAAAGCTGGTCAGCAGCTGTTTCTTCATTGGTTGAGCCTCCAAAATTACATTGTCTATCAGCAGTATTACCATATACAATATTCTCTATTACGAGAGTGATTATTAGTGGAAATGAGGGGATTCATGATGTTTTATATTGGGGTCGATATTGGGACAACTTCTACTAAGGCTGTTCTATTCACCAAAGAGACAAAGGTTCATTGTATTTGTCATGTAGAATATCCGCTACATAGTCCTTCACCAATGATTGCTGAGCAGGACCCCGAAGAGATTTTCCAGGCAGTGGTTAAGGCAATCAAAGGTGTTGTCGATAAGAGTGGAGCAAGGGCTGAAGAAATCCGTTTTGTCAGCTTTAGCTCAGCCATGCATAGTATTATTGCAGTTGATGAGAGAGGACTACCTATAACGGCCTGTATTACATGGGCAGACAGCCGTGCAAAGACGTGGTCAGATAAGATTAAGAATGAATGGAATGGACATGAGATCTATAGGAGGACAGGCACCCCGGTTCATCCGATGTCCCCTCTTGCGAAGATTGCTTGGCTGACGCATGATTGCCCAGATATTGCGGCAGGGGCGCATAAATATATTTCCATCAAGGAATATGTGTTCCATAAATTATTCTCTCAGTTTGTGATTGATCATTCTGTTGCTTCCGCAACGGGTCTATTCTCATTAGCAGATTTAGATTGGGATGAGGAGGCCTTGCGTGTGGCAGGAATCACGAGAGAACATTTGTCACACCCTGTTCCGACTACTTGGTATGCAGCTGGGATGAAGCCGCAATATGCGGAGGAAATGGGGCTCTCGGTTCATACGACTTTTGTGATTGGCGCGAGTGATGGTGTACTCTCTAATCTTGGTGTGAATGCGATTGACCCGGGTATTGTCGCCGTGACTATTGGCACAAGCGGGGCAATTCGTACGGTGACAGACCGGCCGGTGACAGATGAGAAAGGACGTATATTCTGCTATGCTTTGACAGACAAGCACTGGGTGATTGGGGGACCCGTAAATAATGGGGGAATGACCTTCCGCTGGCTTCGGGATGAGCTTGCTTCAGCAGAGGTTGAAACTGCGAGACGGCTTGGGATAGACTCCTACGAGGTTTTGACCAAGATTGCCGAAAGAGTGGCCCCGGGAGCTGAAGGGCTTCTTTTCCATCCATATTTGGCTGGGGAAAGGGCTCCGCTTTGGAATCCAGATGCCCGCGGATCATTCTTTGGTCTTGGTATGCATCATAAGAAGGAGCATATGGTCCGTGCGGTACTCGAAGGAGTAATCCTTAATCTGTATACGGTTTTATTAGCCTTACAGGAATTGATAGGAGTGCCTGAGAAGATAAGAGCAACAGGAGGCTTTGCCCGCTCTCCTTTATGGAGGCAAATGCTCGCCGATATCTTTAATCAGGAGGTCGAAGTGCCAGAAAGCTTTGAGAGCTCCTGCCTCGGCGCGGTTGTGCTTGGCCGCTACGCCCTCGGAGAGATTGAGGATTTCGCTGTTGTGAAAAGTCTTGTCGGAACAACCCATGTTCATAAACCGATTGAGCAGCATGTGCAAATCTATGAGGATTTAATTCCTATCTACATCAGTATCTATCGCAAGCTGGAGGAGGAGTACACAAGCATTACCGAATTTCAGAATAAATGGGCAAACAAACTGATTGAATAGTCTTTCTATTTCCTTTTTGAAAGACTTCTGTTGACAGTCTATGTTGCTAAATAGTATCCTTTACCTACACAAGTGAATAATTATACAAATCCTCATCAGAAAAGATGAGGTAGAGGTCGCGATATTTATCAGTACGCTAGTAACAAGAGCCGGAAAGCTTGATGACGCTAGCGGAAAGGAACTATCGCCGAAGCGCTGTTCTTTTCCGAGAATGGCAGCTGGGACTGCAGCCGAATAGGTGCAGGACTGTCATGGGAATACATACTTCATGCTCCCATGGAGAACTATCCGTTTTTGTCTGGTGTGAATCTTTTTTTAAGCACACCTGCTCCAAAAGGGTGTGTTTTTTGTTTTATTTGACGCTATGAATGGAAAGATTGCTAGATTACGATTGTCTTCCTACATAGCTTGCCGACTAAAGAAAGTTCACATCTCATTTGGGCCAAAACATGGATAATCTGAATTGGAGAACATCAGTTTTGGAAGGGGAATGACCAGTGACACAGAATAAACAGCTTGGATTTTGGATTTTAACGGCCTTTGTGGTCGGGAATATGGTAGGCTCAGGAATCTTTATGCTTCCTCGTACCTTGGCAGAGGTTGCAAGTCCTGCCGGCGTCATTATGGCTTGGGGCTTAACGGGACTTGGTGTCTTGACGATTGCGCTTGTCTTCGGGAATTTAGCAATCCGGAAGCCGCATTTAACCGGAGGACCGCAAATTTATGCGAAGGAGCTCTTTAAAGAGGATTCAACTGCGTCGAAGCTATCCGGCTTCATGGCCACATGGGGCTATTGGATAGGTAACTTTGCGGGGAATATTGCCATTATAACAACATTTGCAGGATATTTATCTACGTTTTTCCCGATTTTGACCAGTCAGGCTGTCTTGTTGACAGTCGGGGACTTTACGCTTAGGGTCGGAAACGCTCTTACATTCCTTGTTTGTACAATTATGCTATGGGGTGTTCACTACATCATCATGACAGGCATTAATCATGCTGGTAAACTGAACTTCATTGCAACAGCCGGAAAAGTGATTGGCTTTGGCTTATTTATCATCATCGGCTTATTTGCCTTTGAGAAAGCGAATATCCTGCCGTTTGTCGAAATGAAGGCAGATAGCAGCGGCGTCAGCCATGGGCTTCTAGGCCAAGTGAATTTGGCGGCTGTTTCGACCCTTTGGGCATTTGTCGGGGTTGAATCTGCCATTGTTTTTGCCAATCGGGCAAAACGGAAATCTGACGTGAAGGCAGCGACCATTGTCGGTCTTTTGATTGCTCTTGCCATCTACATGGGCATCAGCACACTCGTAATGGGTATGCTTACTCAAGATGCTTTGCTTGCCTCTGATAAGCCATTGATCGATGCAATTACAGGAGTACTCGGGCCAATCGGCGGAAAGGCACTCGCAGCCATTGGCTTGATCAGCCTCTTCGGTTCAACAATCGGCTGGGTGCTCTTAAGCGCTGAGATTCCGCATCAAGCAGCGAAGCAGGGTCTTTTTATCCCGGCTTTCATGAAGGAAAATAAAAATGGGGTACCGGCATTTTCAATGCTGGTTTCAAATGGACTAGGTCAGTTGTTCATCTTCTCGACCATATCAAACTCTATTGCCTCTGCCTTTGATTTCATTATCTATATTGCAACCTTGTCTTACTTGGTGCCTTATTTAATCTCTTCTACCTTCCAGTTGAAATTAGTTTGGACAGGGGATACGTATAAAGCCAATGACAACCGTTCACGAATTATCGATGGATTAATCGGGCTTCTGGCAACGGGATACTCCATCTGGGTCATCGTGAAAGGAACGGCTGACTTTGAAACCTTCCTATTTGGGGTCATCCTGCTTGCAAGTGGAATCTTATTCTACCGCCACGTACCTAAGAACCAAAAGGAAGCAGCGAGAATCCAGCATTCCTATCGGGAAGCGGCTGTTTCCGTTGACACAGAATAATAAATCAATTGTCATGAAGAATCAGATGGTTATCTGGTTCTTCATGATTTTTTTTGACTTCTTTTGAAAGACAATTCAGTCAATATTTTATGTTTTGCGGGATATAATGATATAATTTTGGTGGACATAAAATAGACATAAAACTTCAATTGACATACCTATGGGGGTATATTAAACTTCTAGCTATAGACCTATCATGAGGAGGAAACGAGATGAAGATCCTAATTGTCGGAGGGGTGGCAGGCGGTGCATCTGCAGCAGCACGTTTACGCCGTCTTAGTGAGAAAGATGAAATCATCATGTTTGAAAAAGGAGAATACATTTCATTCGCCAACTGCGGCCTGCCGTATTATGTCGGGGAAGTCATCCAAAATCGTAATAAATTGCTCGTCCAAACGGTGGAGGGTATGGGTACTCGTTTTAATCTTGATATCCGTAATTGGACAGAGATTATTCAGATCAATCGCGAGGATAAAACCGTTACGGCAAGAAAAGTTGCTACAGGCGAAGAATATACAGAGTCCTATGATGTATTAATCCTTTCTCCAGGTGCTAGTCCAATCAAGCCCCCAATTGAAGGGATTAGTGATGCGAATAATGTTTACACGTTGAGGAATATTCCTGATACCGATCGAATTAAAGAGAAGGTTGATAGGGAGAAACCTGAGAAGGCGGTTGTCATTGGCGGAGGCTTCATTGGCCTTGAGATTGCGGAAAACCTGCATGAGCGCGGAGTAGACGTGACCATTGTTGATAAGAGCAGCCAAGTGATGGCTCCGATTGATTATGAAATGGCTCAAATTGTCCATGCTCACCTGCGTGAAAAGGGCGTTCATCTCCTTCTTGAAGAGAATGTATCCGCCATTTTGGATGGAGGAAAGAAGGTTCGTTTAGATAGTGGAAAAGAACTCGATGCCGATATGATCTTGCTTGCTATCGGCGTGAAACCGGAAAGCATGATTGCCAAGGAAGCAGGTCTTGAGGTTGGGAGAAATGGCGCGATTAAAGTCAATGAGCATATGCAAACCTCTGACCCATCCATTTATGCTGTCGGTGACGTGATTGAAGTGAAGGATTATATCCATGGTACCGATACTTATATCCCGCTGGCTTGGCCGGCTAACCGTCAAGGACGATTGGTTGCTGACCATATTCATGGGAAAGAGGCGGTCTACAATGGAACTCTCGGAACATCCATTGCCAAAGTGTTCGACCTATCTGTCGCTTCAACCGGCAGCAATGAAAAGATGTTGAAAAGACAGGGAGTGCCGTATGAGGTCGTTCATGTGACGCCAAACAGTCATGCGGGCTATTATCCAGGTGCAGCCCAAATTAATTTAAAGCTGATCTTCGACAAGGAGAGCGGGCGGATTTACAGCGCACAAGCTGTTGGTAAAGATGGGGTTGATAAGCGAATTGATGTTATCGCGACAGCTATTAAGGGCAATATGACGGTTCTTGATTTGCCGGATATCGAGATTGCCTATGCGCCGCCTTATTCTTCAGCAAAAGATCCGGTCAATATGGCTGGATATGCCGCCACCAATATTATGGAAGGTATGGCTGAAACGGTTCAATGGCATGAAATCGACGAGATTGTCGCTAACGGAGGATATTTACTAGATGTTCGTTCTCCAGGAGAAGTAGCTAAGGGCGCTATTAAAGGCTCAGTGAACATCCCGATTGATGAACTCCGCGGCCGCCTCGATGAAATTCCACAGGACAAAGACTTGTATGTTACCTGCCAAGTGGGCATGCGCGGCTACTTAGCTGCACGTATCCTTGAAGGCAATGGAATAAGCGTGAAGAATCTAGACGGGGGCTATCATTTGTATTCCATCGTCCATCGATAAGAGAAAGAAAAGGAGCAGTTATCACTCTGCTCCTTTTTTCATTATTTTAAGATATAGTCGACTGCTTCCTTAAGATATTTGGTGAAATCCTCTGGAATTGTGTGTCCCATTCCTTTAATAGACATGAATTTATGCGGGATGTGATGATCTTCTAATAGCTGTACAAGCTTTACGGTTTGCCCATAGGCAGCATCCTGCTCACCAGCGATGATTACCCCTTTTGCATCATTTACGTGGGCCTTTGCTAGTTTTTCCATCACAGTCATTTCTTTTATGTAAGGGATGACAGCAATAAATCCTTTGACAGAAGGATGGGTTAATCCAAGTTCAACTGCGAGCTTTCCTCCTTGTGAGCCGCCTGCAATAATCAAATCATTAATTGGATGATTTTTTTGAAACAGGCTTAACGTTTCTTCGATATCTGCTTTCGCCTGTTTTTCATCATCCCATACATAAGCATGACTGCTCGTAGCTTGAGAGGATTGGGCAAACCCAAAGGCGTATTGTTTTGCGGTTTCAGGAGTCAGAAACACTTCCGAAAAAATCTCAGCATTCGAGTATCTCATATGTAAGGCATAGATTCCTGTTTTAGCCTCCGGATTTCCTTTCTCCAATATAAGCGCTCTTGAGGATGCTTTCTTTCTGGCGAGTGCCTCATCAAATTGACGAATTAATTCTTTGAAATCGGCCGAGTGCTCGAGAGCTTTAAATTCATCATCCATATGAAACATATCAGGATTAATCCAATATCCTTTGTCAAAAGCTTGCTGCAAGGTCATGATAGCCTCTTTTTTCTTCCCTTCCGCCAGCTGGAGACTTGCCTTCCAAAAGGCAAGCTTATCTAGCATAAGTGGAAATTCATGTTCCATTTGATGGAGCAATTGAGAACATTCAGCGTGTGCCCCCTTCGTGAACAATGTAATGATTTCCTGCTGCTTGTTTGAAAAATCAGTATATGTCGGCAAGGAATGACCTCCTTTGATTATGGTGCTAGTAAGGATTTCGGTTAGTAAGGTTGATATTCCTGCTTATCCGGCAAGTTTTGCCTCCGCTGGTTCAGAGAGCTTGCTGAGACTGAATACAGCAATGAAAAGAAACGCACCGCCCGTAATGTATGGGACATAAAAGGAGGGAATATAGTCAAGCAATAGCCCAAATAGAATCATCCCAAGGGGGGCAATGGCCGCTGAAATCGTTTCAACAAGTCCAAAGATACGGCCGCGCATTTCGTTTGGCGTCGTGCGCTGGATCAGAACCATGATTGGGATATTGATTATCATGATGGACGCACCAATTAGTCCAAGCAGGATAAGGTAGTAGCTGATATTAAACATGGAAGAATCGGATCCAAGCATTGGCGGGATTCCAATCAGGATGACCAGCAGTGATAGCAGCAGGAAGCCGTTACGAATCATTCGTATTTTTTGATTGTGTTCCTTCTGCCTCGAGATAATCAAAGAGGAAACCAGGGCACCGACTGAAACCATAGCTGCCGTTGTGCCATATGCCTGCGAGGAAAAATTCAAGGTTGTATTCAAGATATAAGGGATTGCGACATTAATTCCGGCAAAGAAAAAGTTAATCCAGAAAGCCATCTTCAGCAGGCTGAACAGAAGATTGTTTTCCTTGAGGTAGCGAAGTCCTCCAGCCAGGCTGTGAAAAAAGCGTTCCTTCTGGACAGTAGCTGATTTGTTCTCAAAGAGATTAAACTTGATAAAGTATTCGATGATGCCGGCACCAAAAAAGGTGATTGCTGTTAATAATACGATGAGGTCAATTGGCAGGAATGCATACAGAATACCAGCAATTAGAGGCCCGACAATCCCTGCCAGAGAAGAGGCAGATTGATTCAAAGAGCCGGCCTTTTGGATATTGTGCTCACCTGCCATAGATGCAAGCGTAGAAGAGGCTGTTACTGAGAAGAAGGTCGAGGTGATGGCTAAAATGGCTTCGGATAAATAAAGCAAAACGAGCGGCAGTCCAAAAAAATGTCCATAGATTAAAATAAACACCATCAATAGTCCGCTCGTGACCTCAGATACGATGATGATCATCTTTCGGTTCACCTTATCCGCAATAGTGCCGGCAATCGGGCCGAATAGAATCCGCGGCAATGAGGCACAGACCAAGGCAAGGGCAAAACTCGTGCCAAGACCGGTGACCTTTAAGATATAAAGCCCGATGACAAATGAATAAATGCTGGCGCCGGATAGTGAAATGAATTTTCCAATGACAAATAACAAGATATTTCTTTGGGCTAATCGTTCCTTTTTCTCGGCAGAGAGGGCGAGATTCACTTTTGTTCCTCCTTCATCCATTGAAGTTTAATTGGATTAAACTAATTATAAGATTGCTAAATTAAGGAAGTCAACGAAGAGTTTAAAATTATTAAACTTTTCGTTGTTGGCAACTAACTTATCTTATATAATTTTCCATATAAGGAGGTGGCAGAATGCTTGGTGAGAAAATCCTTCAATTTCGTAAGGCACGTGGAATGACGCAAAGTGAACTGGCTGGAGAACGCCTGACAAAAGGAATGCTTAGCCAGATTGAAAATGGAAAAGCTGCTCCCTCTATGGCAGCACTCGAGTATTTGGCCGGCCGCCTTGGATGTGAAGTCTCAGATTTAGTAGATAAGAAGAAAGATTACACAGGCCTGCTATCTGAAATGGAAGCCCTGAAAGAGGAAGGCAATTATGAAACAATTGACCAAAGGCTTGCCGATACATTGCCTGTGAATATGGATGTTGATTTGGTCTTGGCAAAGCTATACGGTTTGTATGCTGAAGCCGGTTATAAGCTGAGAAAGAAAGACCGAAAGAGATATGCGGACCTGGCTGCTGAATTTTATCAGGCGAACGGATTATATGTAAACAGCGCGAAAATCCTTTGGGCTTATCATGAATATTGCCGCGATGAATGGCTTGATTGGGAAGAGTCTTATCATACATTAGAGCGAATTCGAAAGGAATACAAGGGAAACGGACTTGAAGAGGATACGGTTTTTCAATTGAAGCTGCTGTTGGATGAAGCGATTGATCTTATGGCACTTGAAGAATATACAACTGCACATCAAAAGCTGAAAAGTGCGATTAAACTGGCAAATAAGACGAATATTTACTATCAAATGGATAATATTTACCGGATTGCAGCAAATGAGGCACTCCGAAACAATGATGGGGAGGAGTACTTACGGCTCCTTAAGAAATCAGAACAGTATGCCGTCTTTACAGAAAATGAGGCTTCGATTAAAATAATGCCTTTGCTGCGAGCGATGTACCACAATATGATTAAGCATGACCCTTCTAGCGCAATGGCAGAGCTGGAGCTATATTCAGCTGAAGGGATGTTCCTAGAGCCGCTTTATCATTTAGAAATGGGCAGAACCTTGTTTGGTCTTGGCAGGATTGAAGAAGCGCTTATTTCTTTAAGCCAAGTTAAATTAGTTGATTACCTTATTCATCCAATTGATATTGCCATGCTGCAATCTGCCGGAATCTATCGTGCCCTTTGCTATGAACAGATGGGACGAGAGGAAGAGGCATTAAAGGAGATTGACCATGCAGAAAAGCAATTGAGAAGAATGCCGAAATCAATTTATTATCAACATGCAGTAAAGGTAAAGAAACGCCTTGCTGAAAAAAAGGGAACTGATGACTGAATCAGTTCCCTTTTATTTTAATGGAAAAGGGGAAGCTGTTAAAAAGGCAGAATGGGCTAAATGGCTCTGGGTCTTTTGTGGTGATTTTCTCTTCTGGGAATTTATACGTTCTATAAGTCATTATATTGGATTGTCTAAATATTATTTTAGTAAAATAAATATAAGGTTAGTAGGGATAAGAGGTTTGTGTGTGCATGGGATTTCAGTATGGAACGATGGCTTTGAAAAGGAAGGGTTGTAATATGAACTATTTGCGGATCCTCTTTTTAATGGCGGGCTTATGGCTGCTGCCGGCAGAAATAATGTCCGCTGAGACAAGCCTTCAGGAACAAATTAATGAAACACCCAGCGGGGGGAAGCTGATCATTCCAAGCGGGACATATGAAGGACCAATTGAATTGTCCAAGCCTATTGCGATTGAGGCCGAGAAAGGAGCGGTCATTCAATACAGCGGCAGAGAAACAGCTGTGTCCATAAGCGGGCAAGATGTTTCAGTACGTAATCTGACTATCAAGACGTCGTCAGATAAAGCTGTTGCAGCGGTTCAACTGACCGGTGATGGACATAAGCTGCTTGATTTGGACATTGTGACAGGCGCGACAGCCATCAGGATGGATCAAGCAAG
Source organism: Bacillus sp. FJAT-27916 (assembly GCF_001183965.1). Classification (GTDB taxonomy): domain Bacteria; phylum Bacillota; class Bacilli; order Bacillales; family Pradoshiaceae; genus Pradoshia. The sequence goes on along the minus strand of NZ_LFZV01000001.1, from coordinate 2,872,381 downwards.
TCAAGTACAGATAGAAGGGACAACGATTACCGGACAGTTCGGGGAGCATGCCATTGACTTGAACGAATCCAATGATAATGTCTTTGCGGAAAATAGCATTAAACGTGTGGAGGATGGATTCTACGTTGAGGACAGTGACCGAAACACCTTTACGGGTAATCAAGTCAGCGAGTCACATTACGGCTTCCATATTATGTATTCAGAAGAAGCTGCGCTTATTGATAATAAAGTGGCTGATAGCTTTACTGGTGCAATGGTAATGGGGGCAAGCGGGGGAATTATTGAAGGGAATGAGTTCAAGAATAACAATGAGAATGTTCATGCACAAGGCTTACTGTTATATGATTCTACAGGTGTGCGTATTGCGGAAAATCAGCTGATTAATAACCGAATTGGCTTATTTATTGAACAAGCTGATGCCAATGAAGTGAAGGACAATCTCTTCTTATCGAATTATATAGCGGTTCAGTTTCTAGAGTCTGCGAATAATATTATTTCAGAAAATGATTTTCGATTGAATTTAAATGAGGCACAAGCCATCAAAAGCAGCCAAAATGAGGTGAATGGAAATTACTGGGATTCAGCCGTGAAGGTGGATGTAAATGGGGATCAATACAGTGATCTGCCTTATGAAGCCGATCCATATTTCTTATCCTTGACTGACGAAGTACCGGAATATCAATTATTCTTTCAATCACCCGGTATGTTGATTTTGCAGAAGATGCTTAAGAGCACTAGCGGGGATTTGCTGATGGATAAGGACCCGCTGATGAAACCGCAAGCCATGGAAGTGACAAGGGGAGGAAGCCCTTGGCAGGTATGGGTCATAGCGACAGCAATGTTTGGAGTAAGTGCCAGTTTATTTCTGATAGGGAGGAAGAAATCATGAAAAAAACATGGATTGGAATTGGTTTATCTATACTATCAGTTTGTTCGATTGGGGTATTGCTGTTTCTAGGAGGCTGCGGCAAAGATGAGGTTGAGCCGCAAGCAATCGATCCGGAAACAGACATATGTGTGAACTGTAATATGTCAGTGCCTGATGACCAATATGCCACTGAGCTTGTCTTGGCTGATGGTAAATATATGAAATTCGATGATATTGGCTGTATGTACAAATGGATGGAAAAAAATTCAGATGAGAATATCGAACAAGGCTTTGTACGTGATTTCAATTCGAAGGAATGGGTAGACGAAGAGGATGCCACATATGTGTATGGAATGGAGATAGAGACACCAATGTCATTCCATGTTATCTCGTTTGAAGATGCAGATGATGCAAAGGATTATGCAGACAGTCACTCTGCGAAAGTAATGTCCTATTCTGACCTTGAAAACCATAAATGGGTCAAGGAAATGAAATCTGGCGATCATAACATGTAAAGAGCTTGAATGTAATAATGCAGGCAGCCAAATGCTGGTTGCCTGTTTGTTTAGGAGGTGGTTCATCCATGTGGACAATCTGGGGCTCTGAATGGAAAACAACATCAAGACAGAAATCCTATTACAGCATTCTCATTCTTTGGCTGTTTGTCATCAGCCTTTTAATTGCATTAGAAAGGTCCAATGGGTCCATATCTGGCTACACGAATATTACGGGTACGATTGTTAATATCATGCTGTATATATTGCCGCTCTTTATGCTTATTTATGGGTCATTTTCCATTGCCAATGAAATGGAGAATGGGCAGTGGCGTTTATTATGCACCTATCCGCTTGAGATGTCTTCATACTTTTTTGGGAAGCTGGGGGGACAGTTTACTGCTCAGGCTGTTGGTTTTTCGCTTGCCTATTGGCTCAGTATGCTGTTGGGCTTGATTACAGGCATTTCCATCTCGTTGAAATGGATGATCGTACTCTATCTATTTTCACTCCAGCTTATTCTCTTTTTTCTTTGTATTGGATTATTCCTTGGCTCCTTTGTCAAAACGAGATGGCAGGCTTTAACCCATTCTGTCGGGGTTTGGTTCGTACTCATCATGATATGGCCAACTCTGCTGATTGCCATAACGAGTGTACTGCCCTATCCCATGATTGGAACATTCATGAAGACAGCTATGTTTCTCAATCCAGCTGAATTCACCCGTTTTTTCCTCGCATCGAAGCTGAATGCGGGCTCTATCTTCGGGGTTGCCTATGATTCCCTTGTTCCATTATTTGAACAAGGCATTGTCTGGGGAGTGATTTTTCTTTATGGGTTTGCAGTGATTGCGCTGTTAGGAGGTCTTGCTATATGGAAGCTGAAGAAAAGGAGAGCCAATTAAGCGGAAAGCTAATGGTGAACGGTGTTTCCAAACAATATAAACGAACATATGCCCTTCATCCTTTTTCCATGCAAATGAGAGAGGGAGAATGCGTTGTCCTCTGCGGAGGGAACGGAGCCGGCAAAAGCACGATCCTGAATATTCTGGCTGGAATATCACGGCCAACCGCAGGCTCTGTCGCATTGAATGGCATTGAGATGATGAAGGAGAAGATGGCCTATGTAGCTGATATTGGCTATATGCCAGATGAATTTCTAGCGCAAGGAGAGATGAGTGTCTGGGAATTCCTTCGTTTCTATGCCTCTTTGCGTATGGTGGCTGATGACAGAATCGAACAAGTCTTGGGGCAAATAGGGTTGGAAGAGAAAAGGAGCGAGCAGGTTAAGGCTTTATCTAAGGGGATGCGTCAGCGCTTGCTGCTTGGGCAAGCAATCCTTGCTGATCCGGACTTGCTCATCATGGATGAACCGACAAATGGACTGGACCCTTTCTGGATAAATGAATTCGTCGAATTGGTTCATACCTTGAAGAAGAAGGGCATGATGATTGTTTTCTCCACTCATATGATGGATGTAGCAGCAGAGGTTGGTGACCGAATCATGTTTATCCACTCAGGGAAGCTGGCCCAGTCCCTTGTCAATGATGCGAAGGACATTCCTGGATTTACAAGGCGCTTATTGGAGCTTTATCGGTTGAATTGATAAGTGAGACCATGGCGATATGCCATGGTTTTATTGATTATGATGAATGTTCTTCTAGATGATCAAAGGGTGTTGATTATGAAGGACAGGCAGTTTTCTAACGAATAAAGCAGATAAAAAGATTGATTATTCAAAGCAAAGATAAGCAGGGTACTTGCCCTGCTTATCTTAAAATAAACAGTTCAGAAATATTCTTTTTATTTTGGTCTTCTAACAAGTTCACCGCCACAATCAGTGCGTATTTGTTTCATCACTTCAGTACAGGGCTTGCAAAATGTACATTCGTAAACGCAAATATAAGCAGTTGAGTTTTCGCTTAATGATGTTATCGCAACACTCACTTTTCTCTGTTCTCTCGCAAGGTAAATAGCGCGATTTATCTAGTCCCTGTATGAGTCATGAGTTGGACTAAACAAGTCTTCGGCTGAATTCCTAACAATGGAAAAGTGCTCATTATTGTCATGTCCATGAAGAGTGTCATTATGATGATTGATAATTTGTTTTGCGCTTAAAAAGTCACTGTCTGTTGTTGAATGGGCATCGCCGGCCAATGTAACATCAAAACCATTAATAGTGGCTGTTCTGACTGCGCTATCTATACAATGCTGTGTTTTACAACCTGCAATAATAATATGTTTTATCTCTTGAGATTTTAAGTGATCTAATAAGCCTGTTCCATGGAAGGAATTCGTTGCCGTTTTATCAAAAAACCTTAAATCTGCAGGCAGATTGATTTCATCGTGAACCTGAAACCCTTTACCTTTACCCTCAGCAACATCTAAATCCCTGACAAATACAATGGGAACGTTCAATGTTATGGCTTCTTTAATCAGTAAGTTAATATTCTTAATGAGTGATTCTTTATTAAAGACTTCACTTTCTTCTTGATTTCCATCTATTAATTCTTGTTGAGCATCAATGATTAATAATAGTTGATTCAAATCATTATCCCCTTTCGATTAGGTGGGGAAACGCTAATCATACTGGCTATTTAGTCGTAATCCCCTTGTGAATTTTGAAGTGAACATTTCTATTGATTGTCATAATACCTACCCCCTAAACGAAGTTTAACTGATACTGAGTGAATGATCAGACGATTAAATCATATCATGTTTTCATTGTTGATCTTCAAACATTTGGAAATTTACCCATCCTTCCATGACGTGGTCGAGATAATGAGCCAGTCACGTCCTTTTGGCGATAGATTGATGAATATCACAGGTAAACTTAACACGAAAACAGTCTTCAGGAATGAAAGTCATGAAATGCTTCGGTAGTCATAAATATAATGTATAAAATAAGCGGATGAATGGAGAGAGTGAATGAATCAATTTGCTCTGATTCTAAAAGAATTAAGTCAAACAGATAGGGAATGCGTTTTGGTAACGGTCATACATGTTAAAGGATCCGCCTATTTAGGCGAAGGCACTACGATGTTAATTAAGAATGATGGCTCCTCTGTCGGAATCATTAGTCCGGGTTGTTTGGAAGAAGATGTGATGCTTCAGGCTGAAAATGTATTCCAGGATAAAAATTCCCTGACTCTTATTTATAATATGGCTGACGCTGAAGGTTGGGGTATTGGGAACGGGTGTAATGGCATTCTCTATCTCACTCTTGAATACATCGATGAAGAATTGAAGCAACGATTAACTGAAATCCTCGCCAATTTGAATGATGGATTATATACCATCCATCAAAAGTACTTAAACGGCCAATATGAATTGGAACAGACTGTTTTTAAGGCTTTTAAACATCAGCCAGAAGCTTTTCAAGAACAAAAACTGCTACCCAATGGCTCCGGATATGTATTTACACATATGATTGAACCTAAAACACGACTGATTATCTTTGGAGCAGGAATAGATGCCAGGCCATTGGTGGACATGGCTCGCCATTGTGATTTTCACGTGATACTGATTGATCCTAGAGTATCACTATGTAATAAGCAAAACATCCCGGGGGCAGATCAATATATTACTGCGCATCCCCTGGAGGCTATAAAAAAAATAAACCTTAAAAGAAATGATTATATTGTGCTTATGACTCATCATTTCTTACATGATAAAAACATTCTTCAAAAACTGATAGGACAGAGCCTAGATTACATCGGAATTATGGGGACGAAAGAACGCTCGAAAAAGCTGCTGGATTCAAACATACCAAGTAATGTGTATACACCAGTCGGGTTGTCCATAGGTGCTGAAGGTCCATACGAAATTGCTGTTAGCATTCTTGCAGAACTGATTCATATTCGAAACGAAAAGAGAAAAACGAAATGAAGATCACTGGGCTTTATTTAGCTGCCGGTCACAGTCTGCGCATGGGTATGAATAAATTATCCTTGCCATTTGGAGATCATTTATTGGGAATGTGGGCCTTGGAAAAAGCAATTCACTCACAGCTTGATGAGATTATTATCATCTCTAATCAGGTGAATGCCTTACCATATAAAACGGCTGAAGATGAGATATGTATGGTCACCATGATAGAGGGAGAGGGGCCCAATCAATCTGATTCAATTAAAGCTGGCTTGGATAAGGCTATTGAATATCAGTCAGACGCCATTATGATTCTACTCGCCGATCAGCCCTTTATTTCTACTAAGATAATTAATCAATTAATCAATATTTATAAACAAGATCATACCAGGTCATTTGTTGCTCCATTAATGGATGAATCTATGAGACCGCCGATTTTGCTATCAAAAACATTATTTAAGGATTTATATAAACTTGAGGGAGATCAAGGTGCTAAGCAAATCCTAATGGAAAAAAGGCAAGAAGGAGTGTTAGTGCCTTTTTTGGATAGAAAGATATTTGTTGATATTGACACGATAGATGAATATTTATTTTGGACACAAAATATACAATCAATGAGCCTAGAAGAATCAAATGAATAAAGGAGACTTCCATGGATACGATTGGTCAAAGCGTCATTCGCAAAGAGGCCTGGAATAAAGTGACTGGAAAAGCGCTGTATACCGCAGATTTAGATACAGGGAATATTCTTTATGTCCAAAAGGTAATCAGTCCCTATGCGCATGCATGGATAGAGGATGTGGACATTAGTCAGGCTATGCTTGTTCCTGGGGTGCACAACATTGTAACAGGTCAGGATTTACCCTTAACCGGGGAAGAAATAAGAGACCGGTATCCCATAGCGTTTAAGAAAGTTCGTTACCACGGGGAAGTTGTGGCATTAGTCATTGCTGAAACTAAGAAAATTGCCAAAGCGGCTGCTGACCTCATACATGTTATTTATAAGCCGCTGCCGGTTGTCAATTCTCCAACCGAGGCACTTGAAAATAATGCTCCAATCCTTCACGAACGGTTAGGGGAGTATAAGAAAATACCTGATGTCATCCCTATACCAGGAACAAATATCGCTAACCATTCGAAAATCAGAAAGGGAAATAAAGATCAAGGGTGGATGGAAAGTGAAGTGACGGTTGAACAAGTTTTTTCCTTTAAACCATCCGACCATGCGGCTATGGAAACGAGATGCTCACTCGCAGAAATTACAGGCGAAGGTGAAATAATCATTCATTCCTCTTCACAGGCGCCATTTATGATTAAACGATTAATCAGTGAGTACTTTCAAGTGGAAATAGGCAAAGTTACCGTGCATACCCCATTGGTTGGCGGTGCATATGGAGGAAAAGCATCCATCCAGTTGGAACTATTAGCGTATATTGCGTCAAGAGCAGTTGGCGGTAGGAAAGTTAAGGTGATCAATAGCCGTGAAGAAGATATGCTGACTTCCCCTGGACATATCGGTCTTGAAGCGAGAGTTAAGCTGGGAGCTAACCGCAATGGACTGCTTAAGGTGGCTGAAATCACCTATTTGTGGGACGGGGGAGCATACTCTGATAAAGCAACAGATTTAAGTCGTGCCGGTGCAGTCGATTGCACTGGACCTTATCATATAGAAAATATCTATTGTGATTCCTTATGTATGTATACAAATCACCCGTATGCCGCACCTTATCGTGGATTTGCTCACTCAGAGGTGTTATTTGCATTTGAACGGACAATGGATATCTTAGCCCTTAAATTAAAGATAGACCCCCTAGAACTGAGGCAAATAAATGCCATCAAGCCAGGTGATGAGACACCTACTCAAGTGAAATTGAATTCAAGTACAGTTGGCAATCTTCCTGGTTGTATAAAAGAACTGAAGAAATTAATGAACTGGGAGGAAGGAAATTATAAAAGAATCAGTGAAACACAAATAAGGGCGAAAGGGATTTGCTGCATATGGAAAAACTCCACCATTGATCCGAATGCAAGCTCCGGCGCTATCCTTATCTTTAATCCGGACGGGAGCGTAAATGTGATCTCTGGCGTTGTTGAGATTGGGACAGGGACAAAGACAATCTTAGCACAAATGGTTGCTGATCAATTGAAAATGGATATCTCCCGAGTGTTTGTTCAAATGGACGTCTTAACCAAAAGCACACCGGAGCATTGGAAGACCGTTGCAAGCAGAGGAACATTAATGGCAGGCAGAGCGGTCAGTCATGCTTGTCAGGATGTCATCAATCAATTGAAAAGGATTGCTTCCATTGTATTGAAGGCTCCTGTTGAAGATATGGAGATTGGAAATGAAACGGTTTATTGGAGGGAAGAGCCTTCTAAAGCCTTATCCTATAAAGAGTTGGCCTATGGCTATTCTTATCCGGGAGGGAATGCCATTGGGGGGCAAATTATTGGGAGAGGGAGTTATATCATTCCGGGCATTACCACTTTAGATAAGGAAACAGGGGCTGGGAAACCAGGACCAGAATGGACGGTTGGTGCTCAAGGGATAGAAATCGAATACAATCCCCTTAATCATCGATATAAAATACAAAAAGCAATTTCGGTGATTGATGCTGGAAAAGTATTGAATCAAAAAATGGCAGAAGGGCAAGTGATGGGCGCCATGAGTATGGGGATAGCCTTTGCAGGGCGGGAAACCTTTTATTTTGATTTATGGGGGAGAGTTCAAAATCCTCAGCTGAGAACGTATAGACCATTAAGGTATGGAGAGCACCCACAGTATATTTGTCGGTTTCTAGAAACTCCTCACGTAGAAGCCTCTTATGGAGCCAGAGGGCTGGGAGAACATGGTTTGCTTGGGATGCCAGCTGCATTAGCGAATGGCTTATCCACAGCTGCATCTACCTCTTTGAATAAATTGCCCTTACTGCCTGAATTGATTTGGAGAAGTGTGGCAAAGGAGCTGGGGGAATGATCGCCTATGATTTTGATTACTATGAACCAGTAAAGATTGAGGAAGCCGTTGAATTATATCGAAATCTAAAAAAAGAAGGCAAAAACCCTTATTATTTTAGTGGTGGAACAGAAATTATCACTTTAGGCAGATTGAACTTAGTCAAACCAGATGCCGTCATTGATATCAAAAAAATACCGGAATGTAATCTGTTTCGTTATGATCAAGAACATCTCTTCATTGGTGCGGCATTACGTTTAAATGAATTTGAAAAAAACCGTCCATTCCCTTTATTATCAAGTGTTACAAAAGAAATAGCCGATCATACCTCGAATAACACGATTACCCTTGGCGGTAATATATGCGGCCAAATCTATTATCGCGAAGCTGTTCTTCCGTTCTTGCTTGCTGATAGTATTTGTATTACAGCCCGAGAATCTGGATTACAAAAGAGAAAGATAAACGATATGTTTAATAAGCATTTACTGCTGGAGGAAGGGGAGCTTTTAGTAAGCTTAGCTACCAAAAAAGACTATGTAGAAGCAAAGTCAATTAGCATTAAAGTAAGACAACAATGGAATACAGGATATCCGCTAGTCACCGTTGCAGCTCTAAAAATAGAAGGTTTTATCAGGATTGCCTTTAGTGGAGTTTGTTCTTTTCCGTTTCGTTCTGAAACAATGGAACAGATTCTTAATGACCGCAGCCGTTCTTTAAGAGAACGAATAAAAGCCGCCCTGCAAAAAATCCCTGGTCCGTTGTTAAATGATATTGAGGGTTCTGAAGATTACAGATTATTCGTTTTGGAAAATACATTGACCACAATTTTTAAAAAGCTTGGTGGTGAATAAGTGGACGATAAACGAAACAGCCAGAAGCATATTGTGAAATTAATGGTGAATCAGCAGCCTTATTATAAAGAAGTTGAACCAACAGAACTATTACTGGAAGTATTGCGCCGCAAAATTGGCTTAACCGGTGCTAAGCCAGGCTGTCTTAATGGTGATTGTGGTGCCTGTACGGTAATGGTTGATAAACGACCAACCAAATCATGCTTAATGCTTGCTGTTGAAGCAAAAGATAAGGAAATTATCACGATTGAAGGACTGAATCATACACCGATTCAAGAAGCATTTGTTACACATTTTGCTTTTCAGTGCGGATATTGCACCCCTGGTTTTATTATGAATTGCCAAGCATTATTGATGGATGACCCGAACCCTGCAGATGAAAAAATAAAAACATGGCTCTCCTCCAATATATGTCGATGTACGGGTTATGCTGAAATTGAAAAAGCAATCAAATCGGTGATCCATCGTGATGAAAGGAGTAGCAATAGGTAAAAGCGTGAATACGATGGATTACAGGGTGTGATTCATCTTGAATAACGAGAATATGAATGATGAGAACAGTAAAGCAATAATGGCCCTTCATCGAGTGATGGACATTATAACCGCCATTTTATTGTTGACGAAGCAAATTACGATTATAGGTGTATTTGTGAAACCGGGCAGATTTGCGATATCTGTCGGCGGTCCTATATTTGGCAGTTCTAGAATTTTGACAAAAAATAATCTGGCAATAGAGCAAGGTATTGTAGATATACTTGACATCCTATTGGCTATTCTTTTACTTTCAGATCAAATCACGATAACAGGTTTATTTATTTCGTCAGGCGAATTTACGATAAATGTTTCCGGCCCTCTATTTGGCTATCCGAAAGTTACCCCATCCACACTTATGCTTGATAATTATAAGCTCTTCCATTCGGTAGTCAAAGAACATTATACAGTCCCGCCGGAATTATTATCCAATACATTGTGGGAGTGATTGAAATGGACCATAATCAGCAGGAAAAAGAAAAAACGGTTCTATCGGGGAGATTTTTAATTGCTTTGCCAATTATTCTCTTTATATTCTTTTTTACCAAGCAAGAATCAGGTGAATTGCTCTAGGAGTTTTGTAGGCATTTTTTAACGATTCATGTAATTCAATTACTATATAGTTATTTTTAATTGTCCTATATGGAGCAAAAAGAATTACTAGGATGGAAGGACAATGACTGTGTCACATAAAAGGGAGTCCAATTCAAATGAAATTGAAAAAACGATTACGTTAGCTGATTTTTTAGCCATTATAGATACATTATCGGCATCGGCTAATCAGTCATTCTATATAAATAAATGGGATATATTTGAGAAGGAAAAGGCGACAACAAGCATACTTACAAATATATTCGGTAAAAGAACCGGTTTAAAGGTTAATATCACCTTACTAATAGAAAATGTAGGCGACCGATTAACGGTCTATGATATTAAAGCCTTCTTTATCAATGAACGTAAAAAACAAAGAATGGCTGCTGATAGCCTAATGATTCATTCCAATAGTCTCAACAGCGATGATTTTGTTGTTATAGAAAAAGGTGAGGTAGCCTTAATGAATATTGCCGCCATTTTGAATAATCAACAGATTGAAATCCCTCTGGATTCATTTGAAAATCTCGAGCTCTTTTTTATGGCGACAGGCGGTTATAAAACGATTGTAATTCCTCTATGAAGTTATCATGTCACGTATTTTTAATTGGAGCAAAAATAGGGACGGAATCTTTTTATGAGGAGAGTTAAGCATATCAATAAGTTCAGTCACACTCTGTTTGGATGTGGCATTTTATCGTTTATCATGCGGCAAGGATATAGAAGGAAAGAGGGATAGGTAAACTGGTACCTGTAGTTAGGACACTTGAAAAAGAGTGTCCTAGCTACAGGTTTTCTTATATACTAGAGGTCATGAAATAAGATACAAGGGGATACCATGAGTAAGATTACATTTACATCTAGAGAGATTAAACTACTTCAAAAAAACCCAAATGTACAACGTGTCAGCGAGCGATCCATCACCTATACAGATGCATTTAAAAATAGATTTATTGATGAGTATATGACGGGAAAGCTTCCCCGGCAAATTTTTATGGAGGGCGGTTTTGATGTCGACCTCATTGGAATGAAGCGAATCGAACAATCGGCCTATAGGTGGAAGAAAGCCTATGAAACCAATGGGTTACTTGGACTCACGGATTCAAGGAAAACGGCATCTGGAAGGCCGTTAAAACGGGAACTCTCACCATCTGAAGTGATTAAACGCCAAGAAGCTCAAATTAAGCTGTTGGAAGGACAAATAGAGCTATTAAAAAAGCTAGAAATGACCGAAAGGAGGCTGTTAAACGAAAGTCAAAACCTCGCTCCAAATAGAATCTATCAGCTGATTTATGAGACCTTGGAACAACATTCATTCAAGCGATTGACGGCATACTTTTGTGCCCTCTTAGGCGTATCCCGTTCGGGTTACTACAGTTACTTAAAGGCTTTTGAGGTCCGTAAAGCAAGAGAACAATTAGATTTAGAAGCGAAAGAGCTCATTTTAAAAGCGTTCAAACGACGCGGGTATAAGAAGGGGTCTCGCTCCATTAAGATGGTATTAGAAAATAAGTATGGAGTCCTCTTTAGTCGAAAAAAGATTCAACGAATCATGAGGAAATATGGGATTGTCTGTCCTCACAGGAGGTCAAATCCTTATAGGAAAATCGCCAAAGCCACTAAGGAACACCAGGTCGTTCCAAACAAGTTGAACCGAGAATTCAAACAAGGAGTTCCTGGTAAAGTACTATTAACAGATATCACCTATTTGCCATATGCCGGAAGACAGATGGCTTATTTGTCGACCATAAAAGATGCCTCGACGAACGAAATCCTCGTTTACCATGTTTCAGACCGAATTACATTGGATATCGCCACGCAGACGATCCATAAGTTAATGAACAACAAGAAAGTAAAATTAGACAAGGATGCGTT